>DATGPC010000034.1:0-17209 GCA_035305265.1 Thermomicrobiales bacterium
CCCCGGTCCACCTCGTTTGCGAGGTTTGTCGCGTGAAGAGTCGCCCTACGTAGGGCGACTCTTCACGCGACAAACCTCGCAAACGAGGTGGACCGGGGTTGACGTCGCGCAAGATGTCCACGCTCAGTAAACTCCCCAAGTTCTGGCGGTGTGGAGAAAGAGCAAGTATCAAAGGCTGTCAGGTTGCCCAAGCGCATAAAGCACCTGACAGCCTCTTGACGTCCTAATCCTCCGAAGGGTCGATTGAGGAGCGCCCGTGGTCGGAATGAACATATCAGGCGCATCGTGGGTGTGTTCCGCGCACGCTCCCTCGGATATGGCATCATCACGCGTGACAAACGTACCCGTTGACCGATCCATCGCGAGTGAGGCCACGTGAGCAGCGAAACCCTCCCGTTCGAACCATCAACTACCCGCTCCGGCCCGCGCCGCCGCTCCCGCGCCGAATCCATGCGCGACAGCCTCCAGTTCCCGCTCCTCGTCTGGCTGGCGCATTTCCTGATTACCCAGATCTCGGCCACCCTCGCCTACCGCTTCGGCGAGTTCCGCACTGTCGAGTACGAACCGACATGGACGACCTTCGTCCCCGCCTGGGGACCGGACTCCAGCGCCTACGGCATGGTCCGGGAGCCGCTCACCGGCTGGCAGCACTGGCTCGTCGAGCCGTTCCGTAACTGGGACGGAACCTGGTACTCGCTCGTGGCGGAAGGGAGTTACAGCGAGGGACTCAGCGCCACCGCCGCCTTCTTCCCACTCTATCCGTGGCTGATGCAGCTCCTGAGCGATATCACCGGCCTCCCGGTCGAGACCAGCGGGTGGATCATCTCCCACCTCGCCTTCCTCGGCGGTCTCATCATGGCTTACAAACTGATCCGCATGGACTTCTCCGAGAAGATCGCGCGCTGGTCGCTCGTCGCCCTCGCCGTCTTCCCCACCGCATTCTTCTTCTCGGCCGTCTACACCGAGTCGCTCTTCCTCTTCCTGTCCGTCACCACCTTGTGGGCCGCCCGCAAGAACGACTGGCTCCTCGCCGTCATCATGTGCTTCTTCGCGACCATGACCCGCTCCGCCGGGATCATGCTCGGCGCGCCGCTCGCCGTCCTTTTCATCCAGCAGCATGGCTGGGACCTCAAGCGCTGGTTCCCCAAGGCGCTCCTTGCCCTCGTGCCGCCGATGGGGCTCGTCATCTTCGGCTGGTTCCTGACCACGAAGGACCTCGGCTTCCTCGGCTGGCAGGAGCAGCAGTGGCAGTGGAACCGCTTCTCCGCCCATCCTGGCCGTACCTTCCAGTGCGTCTTCCAGGGTTGCGAGGAAACCGTCCGCGGCTTCGGCGGTCCCTACGAAGCCACCGTGCACCCGGTCAGCTTCCGCTGGCTGGAGGAGCTGATCGACAACCCGCGCTGGAGCTTCATCACGTCGACGGAGTTCCGCTACATGGTCGGCCAGAGCCAGGTCCTCGACGTCCTCGTCACCATCCTCGCCTTCGTGCTGATCCTCATCGGCCTGAAGAAGCTGCCGCTCTTCTACTCCTTCTGGGTGATCCCGCCGATGATCGTCCCGCTTCTCGCCCCGAGCAGCGTCTTCCCGCTCATGAGCATGCCGCGCTTCGTCCTGCCGCTCCTGCCGCTCTTCGTCATGGCCGTCCTGCTCCTGCAGAACCGCCGCCGCCTCGCGATCGGCCTCGCCACAGTCTCCGGCATCCTCCTCTTCCTGCTCACCAACCAGTTTGCCCTCTGGTACTGGGTGGCATAGGCGTATCTCCTGTACCGCCGCACCTTGTGTGCGGCGCCGGATCGAGTGCCGAGCGCCGCACACAAGGTGCGGCGGTACGGGGCTGGATTGTCCTCAAACACCCGTCCCCTCGCCACCATCGTCAATCTGAGCGGAGCAAAGAATCCCTGTGCGAAGCACGTTGAATCGGCGCGAAGCGCCTCCGCTATCACCGTTGGCGCACTTTCTTGCGCCCAATGCGTATAGATAGTAGGGGCGGACTCTGATGTCCGCCCTGGTGACGCGTTGAAAGGCACGAACTGGTCATCCACCCGCACGCGGGCTCCGCACACCACACCATTCCGCCCCGAGTCGATCACCACATCCGAGGACGAAAAGAGCGTGATCATGATCACCTTGATCACGTCCCCGCCTTCCCCACACCACGCATCCCCGGTACAATGCCCGGGACTCAGGATCCGACGTCTCGCAACATCGATGGAGCATCAAGCGTGGCAACTGCCGAACAGTCCAAGACCGACGTATCCACCGCCCCGAAAACCATGACCGGCGGCCAGGCGCTCGTCGCCTCCCTCCTTCGCCAGGGAATCGACACGATCTTCGGCCTCCCCGGCGTCCAGCTCGACGGCGCCTTCGACGCGCTCTACGACGCGCAGAACAACGGCGACGTCCGCATCTTCCACACCCGGCACGAGCAAACCGCCGCCTACATGGCCGATGGCTACGCCCGCGTCACCGGTGAGATGGGTGTCTGCATGGTCGTTCCCGGCCCGGGCCTGCTGAACGCCACCGCCGCACTCTCCACCGCCTACGCCTGCAACCAGCCGGTCCTCTGCGTGACCGGCCAGATCAACTCGAAGGACATCGAGGGCGGCAAGGGTCTCCTCCACGAGATCCCCAACCAGCTCGGCATGATCCGGTCCGTTACCAAGCACGCCGAGCGCGCCGTGACACCGGGCGAGATCCCGGGCGTCGTTGACCGCGCCGTCGCCGAGCTCTGGAAGGGCCGTATCCGGCCGGTGGAGATCGAGGTTCCACAGGACACCCTGCTGACCGACGGCGAGGTCACTCTCCTCGCCCCGGCGACCCAGCGCGTTCGCCCGGACGTCGACCTGGACCAGGTGCGGTCCGCCGCGAAGCTCCTTGGCGAAGCGAAGAACCCGGTCATCTTCGTGGGCGGCGGCATAGACAACTCCGGCGCGTGGGACGAGCTACGCGAGCTTGCCGAAACGCTGCAGGCGCCGGTTGTCTGCTCCCAGAACGGCAAGGGCGCGATCTCCGATCGCCATTACCTGGCGCAGCACCCCTACGCCGCCCGGCAGCTCATCGCCGACGCCGACGTCGTCCTCGCAGTCGGCACGCGCCTGCTCGAGGCGTCCACCCAGCCGTGGGGCCTGACGACCCGCGACAAGACGCTGATCCATCTCGACATCGATGAAGAACAGATCGGCCGGACCTATCCCGCCGCCGTCTCCGTCGTCACCGACGCGAAGGTCGGCCTCGCCGCGCTGGTCGACGAGGTCGCGAAGCACAACATCTCCCGCCCGTCGCGTGAGGCGGAGCTGACGGCACTCAAGCAGAAGGCCCAGCAGGAACTGGAAGCCGTCCACCCGCAGGGTCTCTACGCCATGGCCATCCGCCGCCAGCTGCCGGACGACGGCATCTTCATCGGTGAGATGACCCAGATCGCGTACTGGAGCAACCAGGCATTCCCGGTCTACGAGCCGCGCACCTACTTCACGCCCGGTTACCAGGGCACGCTCGGCTGGGGCTTCCCGACCTCGCTCGGCGCCAAGGTCGGCGCGCCGGACAAGGTGGTCGTTTCGATCAACGGCGACGGCGGTTTCGGCTTCGGTCTCAACGACCTTGCCACCCAGGCGCAGCACGGCATCGCCAGCATCACGCTCGTCTTCAACGACGGCGCCTACGGCAATGTCCGCCGCATCCAGCAGGAGCAGTTCAACGGCCGGACGATCGCGTCCAACCTGGAGAACCCGGACTACATGAAGCTCGCCGAAGCCTTCGGCGTGGCCGGCCGTCGCGCCGGGTCCCCGGAAGCGCTCGAGAAGGAGCTAGGCGAAGCCATCAAGGCGAACGAGCCAACCCTCATCGAGATCCCGGTCGAGCCCATGCCGAACCCGTGGAAAGCCCTCAACCTCCGCTAGTCAGCACGATTGTCCGTAGGGGTCGACATGGAGTCGACCCGATGACGCGGAGCGTCATATTCGGGCGAAAAATGAATGGGAGCCGGTTATCGGCTCCCCTTTTCGCTACTCCTCGTCCCCGTACGGCAGCACGCCCCGATCGAGCAACTGCCGCGTGATGAACGCATTGTTCGCGTTGATCAGTTTGATGGCGTACGTCGCAGCCGCCGCGACCGCCTGGAACCCTCGCGAGTCGAGCTCTTCCTCGACCGTCTTGCCGCTTGCCTCTGCCGCCTCGGCCGCCTCTTCCCGCAGCACCTCCTCGAGATACTGGTACAGCTCGGCCTCGGACATTCCCAACGGGTCGTTCGCGCCGTCGTAATCCATGCGGCATCTCCCTTTCACGCTTCGCTTGTATCCAACGCATCATTGTTCTCTTTGCGTATTGTGCCGCATCGCGCATGGAGCGTACTCCGGCACGATGAGGCGCACTTGCGGTGGAAACAGCCTCGCGTATACTCGAAACAGCCTGCGAGCTCGTCGAAGACGAGCGTTGACGCAATCAAGTGGGCCTAGTGCATGACCATCCCATCGCCCGTCGCGGGCAAGGAGTCAGCCGCATGACGTACGTCATCGCACAACCCTGTATCGGCACGAAGGACGCATCCTGCGTCGAAGTCTGCCCGGTCGACTGCATCCACTCGGATGATGAGAGCGAGATCTATCACATCAATCCGGCGGAGTGCATCGACTGCGGCGTCTGTGCCGAGGTTTGCCCGGTCGAGGCGATCTTCTTCGAAGACGACCTCCCGGAGCAGTGGGCCTCGTTCAAGGCCCGCAACGCCGCCTACTTCGAGTAGCGACGCGCCATCGAAAGAGCCGGCAGGGAATCTTCCCTGCCGGCTCTTTTGCGTTCCTGACGTTCTCGCGGCTCGCCCTATTCCGCCGCGCCCGGCGTCGCCACCGGCGTCCCTTCGGGACTCGGCAGCGGAGGCAGCGAGTATCGCGCCGTCCACACAGCGTCACCGTTAATCAGGTACAACGTCCCGCTATTCTCATCAACCGCGATATCCTGCAGATCATCGAACGGCGGCAGCACATCCACATCCCCGGTCGAGAACCCTGCCGGCAGCGCGAGCTGGCTCACGTGCCCGCCCTCGCGGTCCATCGCGATGACCCGGCCATGCCCGTCCTTGTCCACCACCGCGACGTAGATGTACCCCGTCATCGGGCCCCCGACAATCGCGAGCGGCTCCTCGGTATCGAGGTCGATGTCCGGCACGTCGAACCGGTTCACCTCCGCGCCGCGCGTCATCGTCAGCACCTGTCCGTTCGAGAGCAGGACATAGATGTTGCCGTCGATGGTCAGGTCGACCGCCATATCGAAGTTCACCCGGTCGCCCGTCAGCACCCAGTCGCGCGAGGCCGTGGTCTGCTCGTTCTCATCCATCGGGAACATATAGATGTTCCGGTAGTCATCCACCAGCAGGTACATGCCCTCACCGAACGCCGCGATCGGCCCCTCCGGCCACGGCCCCTGCTGGTTGATTTCTTCCATCTCCATCGCCTGCCAGATCGCCCCGTCCGTGCTACCTGCGAAGAAGAGGTGCCGCCCGTCCGTCGTCACGAGATACTGGCCATCCCACGCAACGCCGAAGAGATGACCGACGGTCGCGCCCTCGATCTCTTGCCCCTGCTGCAGCATCAGCTGCATTTCGGCAGTCTCGGGACGCAGGCGATAGAGGTCTCCGTTTGCGAGGAAGATGCCGCCCGGCGTGTTGAACGCTGCCGTGCCGGAATGCTGCAGATCCTCTGGCAGCCCGCCGATACGGGTCACGTCATCGAGCCGAATCACGTTGTACGCCTCGTCGCGGATCAGGGTGATCTGGTTCTCCCGCGGCCCGATCAGTCCGTCCGGCGCGCCGGCGCGGCGGGCACGGTCCAGTCCCTCCTCCGCGTCCTGCAGCTCGTCCTCGATCAGGGCCAGGTCCTCCAGCTTCTCCGCGGTGAGCAACCGCTGGTCCACCTCGGCGAGGGTCGCCAGGTAGTCCTCCTCGGAGGGAAGGAATCGGTCCCGCTCCATCCACCCGACAGTGGCCAGCGCCATGACGAGCAGGAGACAAAACGCGATGAAGATGGGTGAACGCACGAACGGAACTCGCGGCAGGGCATGACGCCAGGTCGACTCACCGCCGCCAAGCGACATCGTCCGGTAGCGGCTCACGCCGTGCGCGCCCGGCGCCCCGAACTGCCGCATCTCGCTCGGCTGCCGCCAGAGGTTCTTCTCGTCCAGCGGCGGCCCCTCAGTGAACCGCGCGATCCGCTCCTGGAACGTTATGCGCGAACGACCTACCGGGGCCGGTTCCTGGCTATCGTCCTCGGCCTCCGGTTCCGCGCCCCGGCGCCGTGCCGGAAGCGCAGGCGCCGGCAGCACCGACCTCATCGCGGCCTTCGCGTGCCGCCACTGTTCCCGGGCGTTCCGGCCGATATCCGCGAAGGTCTCGATCTCGGCACCGGTCGGATTCGGCGGGAAGCCGATTACGGCGACCGTTGCATACGCCTCATCCCGCTCGACGATCACGTCCCGGATGATATCCAGCACCCGGTCAGGGTCTCGAGCATGGAACTGCCGGATGGCCACCCGGTCCTCACCGAGATCGGTCCCTTCTTCCGCCAGCGCCGTCGCAACGGCGGAATTGCAGAGCACAATCGTGTCGCCGGACATGATCTCGGTCTGCACCATCAAGGGCGCGGTCCACGACGCGAACCCAAACGGCTCTGGCGTCGGGGCGTCGTCAGGAGCCTCCGCCCAGCGCGGTAGTCGTGAGTCGATCTCCGGTACGGAGTACACGACTCCGTCTTGCGCCAGGATCAACTGCCCCGGCGGCACATGGGCGATGGTGGCCTTGTGGTCCTCGAAGACGACTGCCGTCGCTCCGACAAAGTACTCCTGGCCGACGCCACCACGGAAGCGACCCTCTTCGAACACAAAGGTGTTGGCGATGGCGAAGGCCCGGGCCAGCGCCGCATCCGCCGGCTGGCGAGGATGCGCCCGCAGCTCCTGGAGGATCAGGGCACGGACCTGCCGTGCCAGTTCCTGCTCGCGCCCCGAGCCGTTCAGTGCCTCCGTCATCACCGCGAAGCCACGACGATGCACCGTCGGCGGACCGGGAAGGTCCACCGTGATCCACTCGCGCACATCGATTGGAGAGCCACCGGAGACCGCGATGGCGACCGCGGTCGGCGCGGGGAGGGTCATGAAAAACTGGCCTGGATGTGTCCGAATGCGCCCGCACGAACGCGGGCGACAACCTTTCGAGTATAGCTACTCCGGGCAGGACCGGGCACGCAAAGGCCCGCCCCGGACTCCGGGACGGGCCATCCCGCTCGGATGGCTAGCTGAAGACCTGCTCGGCGTCGCCCTGCAGCTCGCTGGTGATCGGAGCCATGTTCGGCGTCGGCGGCGCCTCCATCTCACGGGCTGCGATCGGCCGCTGCTGGCGGCGCTGTCCCGAATCGGTCCCGAAGCGACGGCCACCGGTGCCACGCGCCTCACGGACGAGCTGCCGCGCCCGCTGCGCCAGCTTCTCGCCCACCACGCCGAGCGAGTCAGCCAGGTGAAGCGCATGCTCCAGGACCTCGACCGAGTCGCGCCGGGCGCCCTTTGCGAGCAGTCGCTGGCCAACGTTGGTCAGCATCAGCGCCTCGCCGTACTCGTCCCCGACTTCCCGACTGAGCCGAAGGGCGCGCTCGTAGGTCGCCATCGTCTCCGGGTGATTCGCCGAGTCCTGCGCCACCGCGAGATGCTGCAATGCCTGGTTCAGGAGCACCGGCTGGTCGATCGTCTCCGCAATCTCAACCGCCTGTGTCAGGGCGTCCAGCGCCGCGTTCATGTCGCCCTGCCGCTGCGCCAACCGCGCCAGCCGGCCATAGAGCCGGACCGCCGCCGCACGCTGGCCGCTCTCGGCCGCCACTTCGAGCGCGTCGGCATAGAGGACCATCGCATCGCGAACCTGGCCGACTTCCATGGCCATGGTGCCAAGCTGCGAAAGGACGGAAACCTCCTCATCCTTCCGGCCAAGCTCGCGGTAGAGATCCAGCGCCTCCTGGTAGTTCTCCACCGATTCCGCGATCTTGCGGTCGGCAAGGTTGATCTGCCCGAGCAGGCTGTACATCCCGGCCTGCAAATCGAGATCGTTCACGCGGCGCGCGGCATCGATCGCCTGGTGGATCGCGTGGATCGCATCCTCCGGCTGATCGAACTTCCAGAGCGCCTCGCCGATGCTCCCCAGCCACTGAGCTTCGTGGGTGATATCGTGCGTCGACCGCGCGATCTCCAGCGCCTGCATCAGGTTGTTCAGCGCCTCGACCGGGTGGTTCATCGCCGACAGCGTCACGCCCAGGCCACCGTAGGCGCGCTGCAGGACCCGTTGATCACCCGCATCGGTCGAGAGCTGAATCGCGCGCTCGAAGACCTCTCGCGCATCGTCCAGCCGGCCGAGCGTGAGAAGGGTCGACGCATAATGCACCGCATCAGAAGCAGCCGCCGGCATATTCCCGAGCCTTTCCTCGACCTCGACGAGGTCACGCTGGCGGTCGACCGCCTGGTCGAACCTGCCAATCTTCTGCTCGACATCGGAGAGCATCGCCAGGCATGCGTTCTCGAGCTCGAGGTCCTGGAGCTCGCGGGCGACCTCCAAACCGTCCTCGAGGTGCGCCACCGCGTCCTCCCAGCGCTGGAGCGCGAGAAGGGTGTTGGCGTGCTGGCCGATCAGCTGCGCAAGGATCACGTCATCGCGCAGATCGGTGGAGAGGCGCAGCGCCTCTTCCTCCATCTCGGCGCGCGTCTCCAGATCGATGCTCTCACCGCCCAGGTCCAGCCTGCGGACGATTGAATCAGCCTTCCCGCGCGCGTAGTCGATGCGGTCCGAGCTGCGAGCGGCGCGCTCGTACAGCTCCATGGCTGCCTCGGAGTCGCCATCCCGCAACAGGATGTCGCCAAGCGCAATCGCGGAGTCGACCTCGTCGGCCGAATCGGATGCCTCCGAGCCCAGCTCCAGCTGCTGCTGGAAAAGGACTCGCGCCCGCTCGGCCTCGCCGGCCGAGGCCGCCCGATGGCCCAGCCGGCCGAGCGCCCGGCGTCCGCCCTGGACGTACCCCGCGCGCTGGGCCGCCTTGTAGGCGTCCCGCAGCAGCTTCTCGCGCTCCCGCGCCGGATCATCTGACGGCAGCAACATGTCCAGCCGCAGCGCGGCATCGACCGTCTGGCGGTCGAATCCCTTGGCGTGGGCGGCCGCATGGGTGAGCCGGGCGAGGACCTGGGAAAACTCGCGGTCAGAGTCCACCCGCTCCTCGATCAGCTCGCCGAGGATGTCGAAATCGTCGTCGGAGAGGGCATCCAGCACGGCAGGGTGCCGCACCTCGCTGATAGCGCCCTGGATGGAGCGCTTCCGCCCCACCACTTCACGCGATATCTGCACCAGGACGCCATTGCCGCCCCGGCGTCCCTTGCCAGCCAGTTTCTCGATCCAGCTACTCACAACGATCGCTCCTCGGATGCCGCCTGCGCCCAAACCCCGCGAGCAGGGTTCCATCCGGGCTCCAGGCGGCGTTGCCTTCCCACATTTAGTTGCCACCAGGGCGAGGTTCGAATATCACAATGATACCCGTTCCTTCCAGTCCGGTGGCCTCCCCGGTCAGGGTCGCTGCGACGCCTCACGATGATGCGTCGAACCGCCAGCGGTCCCCCTTCCTTCCCATCCTGAAAACAGTGAACGTACACTGCTTTCATTGCCCCGGAGTGTACCACGCAGGTATCCGGGCGAAAACCTTTTCCTCGTTGTCACACGCCAGCGACCGGCGTGCTCCACACCAGTACCATCGTCGATCCTCCGAACCCCGGATGACATAGGTACCCGCAGTTTGGTATTGTCGCGAAAGCATGATCCAGACGCCGGATCCCTTGCCTGCTCGCACCCGAGGTATCTCCATGAGCATTGCCACGTCGTTCAAGGACAGGCTGGACGCTCGCATCGCGTCGGCCGACTCGCTCCTCTGCGTCGGCCTCGACCCGGTTGTCGAGAAGTTGCCCCAGCCGTTCGCCGGATCGCTCGAGGATGTCGTCGAGTTCTGCACGGAGATCGTCGCGGCCACCCATGACGTCGCCGCCGCCTACAAGCCGAATCTCGCCTTCTTCATGGCGCTCGGCCCTGATGGCCTCCGCGTCCTCGAACGCGTCCATGACGCCATTCCGGACGACATCCCGGTGATCCTCGACGGCAAGCTGAACGACCTGGGCGAGACCGCCAAAGCGTACGCCCGGTCCGTCTTCGACATCATGGGCTTCGATGCCCTCACCGTCGCGCCATACCTCGGCGAAGATGCGCTGCAGCCCTACCTCTCATATGAAGGAAAGGGCGTCATCGTGCTCTGCAAAACCAGCAACCCGGGCAGCGGCGACCTGCAGGACCTGAAGCTGGAATCCGGCGAGTCTCTCTACCTTCATGTCGCCGATCGGTGCCGGCAGTGGAACGATGTTTACCCAGCCGATGTCGGTATGGTGGTCGGCGCCACCTACCCGGAACAGCTCGCCGCCGTGCGTGAACGCTGCCCGGACCAGGTCATTCTCCTCCCCGGCCTTGGCGCTCAGGGGGGTGATACCGCCGCCTCCGTCCGCGCCGGCGTGACGGCAAGCGGAGGAAGGCTGATGTGCTCGGCGTCCCGCTCCATCCTGTACGCTGACAGCTCGAAGGACTTCGCCATCGCGGCCGCGAACGCCGCTCGTCAGCTCAGGGACGAAATCAACGCGCACCGCACCGCCTGAGACCGGTTTTCCGGGCAGAGCTCCATTTGTCGCTCATGAACGTATATAACTAGCAGTGGGACATCAGCGCGGCGCGTGCTGGTATCCCCATTCGTCAATCATGTTGGGAATCTGCGACCCGGTCAGTCGCCACGATCTATGAGGGACCCTATGCGCTCCGGAATCCGTTCGCTCCTGTCCAGGGGCATCGTCGCGCTCATCGCGGCGACCTTCGTGTTGCCGGCGACGCCTGTTCAGCCGGTGCAGGAGGCATCAGCCGCCACGCTCGCCGAACAGCTCGGCATCGATCCCGCCTACATCCCACCCGACATGGGCCAGTCACCGCTCGATGTCTACGTGCCGGAAACCGGCCATTCCATTCGCGGGTATATGCTGGATTACTGGAGGGCAAACGGGGCATCGTCGGTGTACGGGAACCCGATCTCCGAGCCGTTCGGCGCCAGCAACGGCCTCTACAGCCAGGCGTTCGAGCGCGGCATCTTCCAGTTCTCCCCGGAATGGATGTGGACCGATGACGCCGCCGTGCGCCTGATGCCGATCGGGCGTCAGGAGATCAAGGAGGACCGGCTCACGACCCGATCCGATGGCCGCCGCACCGGCGCCGATCGCCGCGCAAGCGCGTGGCGCCCTGGATCGGAAGACATTACCCGCGCGAACGAAGTCGCCTGGGAAGGCGGTCGCTACAGCAACATGACCGGATTCAGCATCTCCGGAGCGTTTGCCGCCTGGTACGACAGCCACGAGGGCTGGTTCTACCTCGGTGCCCCGATCAGCGAGCCGATGTTCCAGCGCGGCGTCCTGACACAATATTTCGAGAACGGGATATTGCTGAACCACGACGGCGTCGTCCAGCCAGCGCCGCTTCCGCGCGAGAACCCCGAGAAATACGGCTTTGACACCGCGCCGGTCGAGCAGGGCGACCGCCCGGTCTTCTCCGAGGCCCTCTTCTACCAACACGCCAACCCGTACGGCGTTGATCCGACCGGGCTGCCTGGAGTGAAGCGGATCGACGTGAGCATTTCCGAGCAGGTCATGCGCGTCTACCAGGGGAACACGCTGGTTCTCGAAACACTCGTGAGCACGGGCCTGTCGCCCAATGACACCGAGGTCGGGAACTTCCACGTCCGCATCAAGTACGAGAGCCAGACGATGTCCGGCTTCACCAGCTCATCCGGTGAAGTGGTCGGCCTCGGCTCATCGGACGGCGGCGTTGAAGGCACCGCGACCGGGAATCCCTACTCCGTCGAGGATGTGCCGCACGTGATGTACATCAACTACCAGGCAGAGGCATTGCACGGCGCATACTGGCACAACAACTTCGGCCAGAAGATGAGCCACGGATGCATCAACCAACCTCTCGACGTCGCCGCCTTCATGTATGACTTCGCGCCGCTGGGCACGCAGGTCAACGTGTACGAGTAACGCCCTGACCGGTGCCCGCATTCATCCATGAGCATTGCCACAATGCCCGGTTGCACGACCGGGCATTGTGGCATCCACACCCGGAGGGACATGTACACTACAATAGACGTTGGGCAACACCGACGCGCTCCGTCCGTCGGACGCAGATCACCGGATCATCTTTGAGCACCACCACACCATCGCACCGCAGCAATCCCATGCAAATCGTCGCTTTCGCCAACCAGAAGGGTGGCGTTGGCAAGACCACGAGCGCCGTCAACAGCGCCGTCGTCCTTGCGTCCCGCGGCTATCGCACGCTGCTGCTCGATCTTGACCCGCAAGGAAACGCCACCTCGTCGCTGGGCATCGACAAGGCGGATCTCGACCTCTCGATGTACGACGTCATGCTCGATGAAACCGCGATAGAGGATGCCCGCCTGCGAAGCGTCCGTGAGAACCTGGATGTGGCCCCGACGACGTCCGACCTCGCGGCAGCCGAGATCGAACTGGTGGGGATGCCCAGCCGCGAGCGACGACTTGCCCTCGCCTGTCACCGGATCCGGCATGATTATGACGTTGCCCTGATCGATTGCCCGCCGTCGCTCGGCCTGTTGACGCTGAACGGCCTCACCGCAGCAGGGCATATTGTCATCCCCATCCAGTGCGAGTTCCTGGCGCTCGAAGGCGTCACGCAGCTCATCCATACGATCGACCTGACGCGCCGGCAGCTCAACCCGACGCTGGACCTGCTGGGCGTCCTCATGACCATGTTCGATGCGCGGACCCGGCTCTCCACACACGTCGTGGAAGAGGTTCGCAAGTACTTCCCCGACCACCTGTTCGAGACCGTTGTTCCCCGCTCCGTCCGTCTTGCCGAAGCGCCGAGCTACGGCCAGGCGATCACCGAATACGATCCGTCCTCCCGCGGCGGATCAGCCTATGACGCGTTCGTCGACGAGCTGGCCGCCCGTCTCGGCCTGCCGGTCCCGGATCCGGCAAGCGCCGCCCATGCCAACACAGGAGAATCCACTTCATGACCATGACCGAACCATTGACCCAGGCCGTATCGACCATGCGGGACGACAAATTCACCGGCATGGGTCTCACGTTTGACGACGTCCTGCTGATCCCCGCCAGGTCCGACGTCGTCCCGGCGGAAGTCTCCCTCTCGACCCGGATCACCGAAGGTATCGAGCTGAATATCCCGCTCGTCTCCGCCGCGATGGACACCGTCACCGAGGCGCGTCTCGCCATTGCCGTCGCCCGGGAAGGCGGCATCGGCATCATCCACCGAAACCTGACCATCGAGGAGCAGGCCGACGAGGTCGACAAGGTCAAGCGCTCGGAGTCGGGCATGATCGTCGAACCGGTCACACTCGGGCCGGACGACCACATCAGCGACGCCCTCGCCGTCATGGAGCGCTTCCACATCTCCGGTGTACCGATCACCGACGAGAGCGGCAAGCTCGTCGGCATCCTCACCAACCGCGACCTGCGCTTCGTGGACAATCCGGACCAGCTCATCTCCCAGAAGATGACGAAGGACAACCTGATCACCGCTCCGGTCGGCACCACGCTCGAGCAGGCGGAGAGCATCCTCCACCAGCATCGCGTCGAGAAGCTCCCGGTCGTCGACGAGCACGGATACCTGAAGGGCCTGATCACCGTCAAGGACATCCAGAAGAAAGTCCAGTACCCGAACGCGACCAAGGACGAGCGCGGCCGTCTCCGCGTCGGCGCCGCGATCGGCGTCGGGCCGTCGGGCGAGGAGCGGGCGGAGGCGCTGGTCGAGCGCGGAGTGGACGTGATCGTCGTCGACACCGCCCACGGCCACAACTCCGGCATCCTCACGACGGTCCGGAACCTCAAGAGCAAGTACCAGGTCGCGGTCATCGCCGGGAATATCGCGACCGCCGACGCCGCCGAGGATCTGATCGCGGCCGGCGCGGACGGGCTCAAGATCGGCATCGGCCCCGGCTCCATCTGCACCACACGCGTCGTCGCCGGCACCGGCGTCCCACAGATCACGGCGATCTACAACGCCGCCCGGGCCGCCGAGAAGCACGGCATCCCGGTCATCGCCGATGGCGGCATCCAGTACTCCGGTGACATCGCCAAGGCGATCGCGGCCGGCGCCAGCGCCGTCATGCTCGGCAGCCTCCTCGCCGGCACCGACGAGAGCCCGGGCGAGGTCATCGTTTTCCAGGGCGAGCGATTCAAGGAATACCGCGGCATGGGATCGCTCGGCGCCATGCGCGGCCGCTCGTTCTCCAAGGACCGCTACTTCCAGGGCGACATCGGCAACGTCAACAAGCTGGTTCCGGAAGGCATCGAGGGCCGCGTCGCCTACAAGGGCGCGATCTCCCCGATCATCTACCAGCTGATGGGCGGACTTCGCTCGGCGATGGGGTATGCTGGCGCGCCGGACATCGAAACCCTGCGGACGCAGTCCCAATTCGTCCAGATCACGGGCGCCGGGCTGCGCGAGAGCCATCCGCACGACGTCATGGTGACCAAGGAAGCGCCGAACTACCGCCTCGCCCGGTAGGATCCACGACGCACCAGTCACTCCTGAAGCGGCCCCTCCCCGGTTGGGGAAGGGCCGCTTTCCATTCTTGCCGGGTTGCCTGCTCCCCCAAGCCGCCGGTACCTTAGTCTCATGATCTTAGCCGCACGCAGGATCGACAGCGGAGGCACACCATGGCAGCGATCGACTACACAACCGGCGTAGGCCCCCAGATCAGGAAGCACCTGGACGAGGACCTGGTTGTCTGGTTGACTACCACCTCGTCCGACGGCACGCCGCAGCCCAATCCGGTCTGGTTCATCACGGAAGGCGAAGACATCATCGTCTACTCCCACCGCACTGCCGCCCGGAATCACAATATCCGCCGCAACAACCGCGTCTCGCTCAACTTCAACAGCGATCCTGAAGCGGAACATATGAGCGTCATCAACGGCACCGCCGCCTTCGATGAGACCATCCCGCCCCCGAACGTAAACGACCGGTACATGGCGAAGTACGGTCACATGATTCCCGGCATCGGCATGACACCGGAGACGTATGCCGAGACCTTCTCCGTCGCGCTCCGTATCACCCCGACGAAGATTCGCGGCTGGTAGATCCCGTCCGACAGGGGAGCCGGCGAGCCTATCTCGCGGTGGCTCCCCTTTCCTTGCTCGAGACACTGAAGGGCGAGGCCCAGGCCCACGGTGGGTGCCTGGCGACGCATGCGCTCCAGCTCGCGACACGTGATGCCGCCGAAGCACCCGGTCTCCTGAGGCCCGAGTGCCCGGGCGGGCGAGGCGACCAGGACTCCGATATGCGGTCGCGATGTGAAACTTATCCAAAACAGTTCGTCAAAGGGGTTGACAAGGCTGCCGCGAGTCCCTAATATCAAGGTCGTGCGAGAGAGCACGCGCGTATCACCAAGGTGCGCGACAGTGATAACCTTCGGGCCCTCGTGGCCCGCTACACGGAAAGGAGACAACCTGATGGCGAAGTACACCCAGCTGCCCGCCGGCGGCGCAGGTTCGTGCGTCAGTTTGGCCCCTGGACGTGTCTCCCCGAGTTAGGGCGTAATCTCGCCCAATCTCACTTTGGATGCACGACCCGGGTCCACAAATGATCCGGGTATTTTTTGTGCCATCTTTCCGGAGCCAACCTCCCAGGTGACAGGCTCCACTGCGCAACCCGGCTCACCCTGACGGACAGCGACGCCTGAAGCAGCACGCCTCAGGACTCATTTGGGCATGTCACATCCATGTGTACCTGCCCGTTCCAAAATGGACATTTCGACATTCCGGACTGCGTCCGGAGGCCTAGTTGTGCTCTCTTTCAGATAACAGGAGGTTGGCCCGTGTTCAACGTGTACCCATACACCCCGGCCTCGGCGGTGATCGAGCAAATACGACTCGACCGAGAACAAAGTCAGTTCATGCGTAAGAACCACGCAGATCACTGGAAGGTACAGCCCAAGATGAACTCTCACCTCCATGCTCTTGAAGAGCACGTCCGCTCCGTGAACTCCAGGCGCCTCGAGGAAGCGCTCAAGGCAGAGCAGATTCGCCTTGCGTCGAAGTACCAGGTGCGCGGTATGAACCGAATCATCTCGAATATCCGGTCTGGTCTCGGCTTGTTCCTCATTGATGCTGGCAAGCGCATCGCCGCAAAGCCCGCTACCGGAGCAGCCTGATGATCACGACACGACAGAAAGGACCCTCCGCTGTGGAGACCAGCATGATCTTTCAACACCTGTACGCCGCTCGTCTCGATCAGGAGCGCCGCAACCGGGAGATGCTCAACGAGCAGCTCCGTATCGCACGCCAGTCCCAGCCGTCCACGTTCTTCCGGATTCGGACGGCGCTTGGCAGCGCGATGATCTCCCTCGGCCAGCGCCTGACCGAAGCGCCAGGTCATACGCAGACCGCACCGCGACCGGCGTAGTGACATGAAACAGGACACCGTGATTGCTTCCCGCCTGTCAACGGCAATACCGAAGCATGACCTCCGGAATACCACCGGTAAGGAGTACATGGAGGTAGACAATGAACCCGAATTTTCTTTTCCCATTCGACCCGATCGATGAGGGTCTCCAACCTCCCCAGCGTATCGACGTCCAGCGTGAGCACCTGCGGCATCAGCGACAGCTCTACAATGATCTTGACCGCGATCTGGACATCAGGGATGGACGCCAGCGACACCTCCGCGAGAGCATCCGGCGCCCGCTCCTCAGCGCACGCCATGCAGTCGGTCAGGCGCTGGTCGCCATCGGCCGCCACATGACGACCGACAGCCCCGGCGACATGGGGGGAGCCTCCTCCGCCAGTCCCGGCGGCCCGGGAGCGATGCGAAATCAAACATGAGAACGCCTCCTGACCCGATCGGGCATGGAGGCGTTTCTCATCCCTGCCCCCCAGCGTGCACGCGGTCTTGCCGTCCCGGTATGATGAAGGGAGCATTGCCGGTACGCTTCCGGCCTCGTTCACCGCTGTGAAGGGACCACTCCCACCGACCATGACCCGCGTTATTGCCTTCTTCAACCAGAAGGGCGGAACCGCCAAGACGACCAGCACGCTGAATGTCGCGGCCGCCCTCGCCGAGCGTGGC
>DATGPC010000035.1:0-13450 GCA_035305265.1 Thermomicrobiales bacterium
CTGACAGACCATCCTCGAGAAGGACCTGAAACGCCCTGCCGGTCGGAATGATCGGCGGGGCGTTTCGTTTGGTAATTGTTGTTGCATCCAGGCCGGTATGATGGATGGACGCGGATATTGGCGACATCACGGAGCGGGCACCCATGGCGACGATCCCGATCATCGAGACCGACCGCCTTGTCCTCCGCTCATTCCGCGAGGAAGATGCCCCGGCCGTCGCCCGGATCCTCTCCACACCAAGGATGTTCGAGCATACCCTGCCGCTCGCATATGCCTACCCGGTCGAGACCGCAGCGGGCTGGATCAGGAGCCACGCAGCCGATGCCGCCAGGGGCGTCAAGCTCCAGTGGGCCATTACCTTCCCGGACGACACGCTGATCGGCACGGTCTCGCTCGCGCTCGATCGGGACCGGCCTAAAGGCGACCTGGGCTACTGGATCAGCGTTGGACACCGGAATCATGGGTACGCCACCGAGGCCGTTTGCGCCGCGATCGCCCATGGCTTTGGGCAGCTGCGACTCCCGCGCATCGAGGGGATGTGTTACGCCACCAACGCTGCGTCGATCCGCGTGCTGGAGAAGAGCGGCCTCGTGCTCGAACGCAGGCTTTCGGGTCACATCGTGGTGAAAGGCCAGCCGCACGATGTGCTGCTCTACGCAGTCCATCCCGGCGACGGGTGAAAGGAGCGCTTGTGGCATCACCGACGCTCACGACCCATCGGCTCATCCTGCGCTCACTGCGTGAAGATGATGCTCCTGTCGTGCAACGCCTGCTGTCGACGCCGCATTTCGCGCCGCACACCCTGAGCTGCCCGTATCCGTATCCGTCCGGTCCCGCGCTGGCGTGGATTCGGCGAAAACGGTCCCGGGAAGAAGACGGTGTCGAGCACCAGTGGGCGATCACCCTTCCCGACGACGAGTTTGTCGGCTCGATCGGGATCGCGACGCCGCCTGGCACGTCTACGGGACATATCGGGTACTGGATCGGTCATGCTTACTGGAACCGTGGCTACGCCACCGAGGCGACGCGAGCGGTGATCGAATATGGCTTCGGGACGCTTCGCCTGAGGCGTATCGAGGCGACGTGCTTCCCGGGAAACCCGGCGTCGGCCCGCGTGCTGGAGAAGGCGGGGATGGCGTTCGAGGAGAGCCGCGAGGCCCATCTCGTCAAGGATGGTGAGCCTCGCGATGTGCTCGTCTACAGCGTCACCCGAACCTGACCCCTACAGTCCGTCCAGTTTGATCGATACCGGGCAGTGGTCGGAGCCCATGACATCGGCGTGGATCTCAGCTGCCTGAAGATGCGGCGCCAGCGCTTCGCTCATGACGAAGTAATCGATCCGCCAGCCTGCGTTCCGCGACCTCGCCCGCGAAACCATGTTCCACCACGTATAGGCTTCGGTCGCGTCCGGGTGCAGGTGTCGGAACGTATCGATGAACCCGGCCTGCAGGATATCCCCGAACCGCTCGCGCTCCTCGTCCGTGAAGCCGTGATGCCCCCGGTTTCGCTTGGGGTCATGGAGATCGATCTCCTGGTGCGCGACGTTCAGGTCGCCGCAGAAGATCACCGGCTTCGGCGTGCCGCTGCCGAACTGCCCGGCCTCGAGCTGCTTCAGGTAGGTCAGGAATGCCGGTTCCCACTTGTTGTAGCGGAGCGGGATACGTGAGAGGTCGCCCTTGCCGTTCGGCGTATAGACCGTCACCAGCCAGAAGCCATCGAACTCGGCGGCGATCACCCGGCCCTCCCGGTTCGGGTCACCGTACGGGTCGTCCGGCAGCCCGAATTGCTCGGCCAGCGGCTCCGGGATGTCGTTGATCACGGTCACTGGCTCGACCTTCGTGAAGATCGCCGTGCCGCTATAGCCACCTTTCTCCGCCGAGTTCCAGTATTCGAGATAGTCGGGAAGATCCGGCTTCACTTGCTCCTGCCGTGCCTTCGTCTCCTGCAGGCAAAGGATATCCGGCTGGTGTTCGGCGATCATCTCCTGGAAGTTGCCCTTCCGGATGACCGCGCGGATCCCGTTCACATTCCATGAATACAGCTTCACGTTGGCATCCCTGTCTTCCGCGTTCGTATCGCTCCCGATGCGGAGCCTCCAACTGAAAGATACTCCGTCCTCCACAAACGGACGTCCCCGCAGTCATCATGCTGCACCGCATGACGACCGCAGGGAGTGAGGGAAGGGAGGACCATGCCGAACGTTCTGGCTGGCTGGATCGATGTGGGGATCGTGTCCGGCTATGGTCGGGGAGATGTGGGCCGGCTCACCGACCTGTCTCCAGCATAGGCACGAGCGCTCGAGACGGCTTCTCCGATCTTGCCCTATCCAGAACAGGCGTTCGGGTCAGTGTCGGGCAGGAAGTCGCAGTGAAACGACGATGAGAAGAGCTATCAACACCATCGCAATCACCGCCAGGAACGCATCCGACCACGCGTTCGCGTCACCGGAGTAGAGCGGGTTCAGCGCCCCCGCGTTCGCGTCCTGCCGCGCGTTCAGCCAGGCCCCGATGATCGCCGCGCCAATCCCGCCTCCCATGAATGTGGCGCCCGAGAAAAGCCCCATCCCGACGCCGGTATCTTCTGCGCTGAGCAGCCGTGACGCATGGCTGTTCATCGGAGCGGTGATCATCGACGACCCGGCGCCGGATATAAACACGCCGATCGCAACGACCCAGGCGTCTGCGCCCGCCGCAACACTGCTCAGGTAGACTGCGGCGATGAGCATGGTGACCAGACCGCTGATGATTGGGATCCGCGGCCCGATCCGGTCCGAAACCGTACCGGCGATGCGCGAGCCGACGGCGATCGCGATCGCTCCGGGTGTCAGGACAAGCCCGGCCGCCGTCGGGGACATGCTGTTGTGCTCGACGAGCATCAGCGGCACGAGAACGAGGCTCGCCATGTAGGCCATCATGTTGAAGGTGGCCATGGCCATCAGGCGGACGTACGGCCGGTTTCTGAACAGCCTCGGCGGGACGAACGGTCGTTGCGCCGTGTTCGTGCGGAATACGAAGAGGGCGGTGGCGACGACGGCCCCGAGGAAGCTCGTGATCGGCAGGGACGATGCAAAGCCGGTCGCCTGGCCCTGGGTGATCCCGAACAGGAACAATCCGATCGACGCCGCCAGCAGTGCTCCGCCGAGGACGTCGAGTTGCCGGTCATCGGTGATGCGCGTGTTCGGCAACGCACGCATCGCGAGCACCATGATGAAGGCTGAAATCACGACCGGCGCGATGAAGAGGAATCGCCATCCCACCGAGTCGCCGATCGACCCACCGACGAGCGGTCCGATAGCCGACCCGACGCCAACCGCCGATGCCGTGAGTCCCATCGCGCCGCCACGCTGGTCTGGAGGCATGACACGGGCAATCATGACCATCGAGAGCGCCGGAACCGCCGCGCCACCCGCTCCCTGGATGAAGCGCCCGAAGATAACGAGCGCGAAGGACGGGGCCATGGCGACGATCAGGCTGCCGAGCGCGAATCCGGCGATCCCTGCCAGGAAGAGCGTGCGCGTGCCGATGAAGTCGGAGATCCGTCCGAAGAGCGGGATACCCACCGCGTACATCAGTGAATAGGCGGTGATCACCCAGCTGATCTGGGCGGTTGAGACATCGAACGTGCCGCGGATCTCCGAGAGTACGACGTTGACCATCGAACCCGTCAGGACCGAGTTCAGGATGGCAACGACCAGGACGGTCATGAACAACCGGGTCGAGGCGGTCGTTGCTCGGGATGCTTCCGGGGGTGTCGTGGCGGAGGCGGCTGTTTCCAGTGGGGGTGAAGGTGCCCGGGTTGTCATGTCGCGAACGTCTCCCTGCGAGATATGGTGCCCCTGGTTGCTTCTTCAGCGCGTGCCATGCGGAGCGCATACGTCCACCACACGAGATCGTCGAGCATCGTTCGGGCGCGTTCCTGCAGATGGCTGAAAGCGAAGAGTTCGGCCTTCCTGTTCGACACCGCGATATAGGGTTCCATGCCGATGTGGACGGCATTGCGTAACGGCGCCATCTGGAACTCCACCAGGATGAGCCGGAGCTGTTCGATCGCGCGGGCGCTGCCGATCGGGCCGTATCCGACGAATGCCGCCGGCTTGCGGTGCATTTGGTCACCGAGGTAGTCGAGCGCGTTCTTAAGGACACCGGGGATGCTGTGGTTGTACTCGGCGGTCACGAAGATGTAGCCGTCGAACTCGTTCATGGTCCGGACCCATCGCCGGACGCTATCGGCGTGCGGCTCCATCGGCCCGGATTCCAGCGTGTCCCCGTGAAGAGGGAGCGGATAGTCGCGGAGATCCATTACCTCGAACGCCAGGTTGTCGAGGTCGCTTGCCTGCTGGAGGATCCATTCCGTGACGGTGGATCCAAAACGTCCTTCGCGGATGGTGCTGGTTACGATCCCGATACGTGGTGTCGTCATGATCGACCCTGCCCAGGGGCGCGCTGGGCGGCCAGCTGTGCCTGGAAGCGGTCATAGTTCACGCGAAACAACCGGACGAGCTCCTCTGCAGCCCGATCCGAGTTCACCACGATCTCTACCCAATTCGCGTTCGGGAACATCGGGTGTGGAGCGGCTGCGCCGGACGCGATGACCTCGTCGCGGAGATGGGGTGGGAGCGGCAGGTGCCCTATGTGGTCACCATGGAAGTGTCCGAGCTCCCGCGATCCGAGGCGAAGCTCGGTAACACCAGGCGTGCTGTCGTCCGTGACGACACCGGGCCACGAGCGGATGGTTTCAAGCAGCCCGGCTGCGATTGGTCGAGGCGATGATGTCTGCATCTCCAATGTCTCCCTGGTACGCCCGTGTCAGCAACGGGCATCTCTGTTAGCATGGGGCCCACCATAGGGCTTCAAGTTCACTTGAAGTCAAGCCCCCTGGTCAGGAGATGTTCTGAATGGTGGTACAGCAACGAATTTCGACGTGGTTCACGATCGGTGAGCTGGCGGAGCGGACCGGCGTCGCGGCCAGCGCGCTGCGCTTCTATGAGGAGCGCGGCCTGATCTCGTCCAAACGCAATGCATCCGGACATCGCCGGTTTCAGCGGGCAATGGCCCGGCGAGTTGCGTTCATCACGTTCGCGCAACGGCTTGGGCTCACGCTCGATGAGATTGGACGCGAGCTGGCAAAGCTGCCGGAGGACCATGTGCCTCGTGAGGAGGATTGGGAGCGGCTGACATCGACGTGGCGAACGCGGATCGATGAGCGGATCGCCGAGCTGGAGCGTCTTCGGGATAGCCTGACGACATGTATCGGGTGCGGCTGCCTCTCGCTCCAGACATGCGCGGTCATGAACCCCCACGACGTTGCTCGCACCTTCGGGCCGGGGCCTCGCTACTGGCAGGGCGATGATTGCCCGGTCAACGAGGGTAGGGTTTGCGGTGATCCGGAGGAGAGCTGAGGAGCCGGGCCGCACGGCCCGGCTCTCCAGTGTCGATGTATCGGGGGAGGTGAGCTACTCGCCACCCCCACTGCCCGATGGCTGCGGCGCCATGCCGGACTCCGCCTGCGGCAGGATGTGCTCCGGCTCGCGCTCCACGGCCGCAACGTCACGAATAAGGAACCAGGCGACGCCCGCCGCGATCACCATGGCGGTGACCGAGATGGTGAAGGCTTGCTCCATGCCGCTCACGAACGCGCGAGAGCTCGCGATCCGGATCGGCTCCGTGATGCTCGCCGGCAGTCCGGGGAACAGCTCCGGGTTCTCGATCACGCGACCGCCGAAGTTCACGCCCTTCCCGATCAGGTCCAGGACCGGCTGAAGTGGCTGGAGTTCCGGATTGCTCGTGTCGCGCAGTGCCCGGAACTCGCTCGATCCGCGAAGCGAGTCGCGATACGTCTGGTTCATGATCGTGCCGAGCAGCGCGATCCCGAACGCAAACCCGACCTCCCGGATCGCGCCATTCACGGCCGACGCCACGCCGGCCTTGGCGGTCTCCACGCTGTTCATCAACGTCGTCATCATCGGCGCGAAGACCATGCCGTTCCCGATGCCGAAGATGACGAGCGCCGGCAGCATCCGAAGGAATGTCGTGTCCATCGACACCTGGCTCAGCAGGAAGACGCCGACCGACGAGATGATCATGCCGATGGTGATCATATGGCGCGCGCCGATCCTGCTGACCATCGAGCCGGAGAGCGGTCCGACGATCATCATCGGCAGCACGGACGGCAGCATGGTCAGGCCCGCCCGGACGGCGCTGTAGCCGTGCACGTTCTGGAAATACATCGTCAGCGCGAACGCGAGGCCGGCGATGAGGAACGAGGTCGCGACCGACACGAGGTTCGCCCCGGTGAAGTTGCGCGACGCGAAGAACCGCATCGGGACCATCGGGTTCGCCGAGCGCATCTCGATCGCGCCGAAAAGCGCTAAGAGGAGGACAGCGCCCAGAAGGCTGCCGACGACCATCGGGTCGCCCCATCCCCGTTCACCGGCCTCAATCAGCCCCCACGTCAGGGCGGCGATCGCGGCGGTCACGGTCAGCGTGCCGGGGATATCCGTCGCCGCGTGGCCGGACTGATCCTGCGATTCCTTCAGGATGAACCGGGCTGCGACGATCGTCGCGATCCCGATCGGGACGTTGACGAGGAAGATCCAGTGCCACGACCACGCGTCCACGATCAATCCACCGAGGATCGGCCCGATCGCGATGCCGGACATCGAGATCCCGCTCCAGATGCCGATCGCCTTTCCGCGCTCTGCGGGCGGGAACGACGTCGAGATGATCGAGAGCGTCAACGGCATGATGAACGCGGCTCCGATACCCTGCGCGGCACGTGCGGCGATCAGCCAGCCGGTGGAGGGAACGAATGCCGCCAGGGCAGACGTGGCCGTGAAGACGGCAAGACCGAGCATGAAGAACCGCTTGCGACCGAACCGGTCACCCAGGCCACCCGCCGTGATCTGCAGGGACGCGAAGACCAGCACGTACGCGGACATGATCCACTGCAGCTGCGCGGTGGTCGGTGAGAAGTCGTCGGAGATGGTCGGCAACGCGATGTTGACGATCAGGTTGTCGAGGACGGCCATGAAGAGGGCGACACAGCAGATCGCCAGGATGTACCACCTCGATCGATCATTGATCCCTGTAGCCTGTGGTGCAAACGTACTCATGGAACTCGTGGCTCCTTCAAATCCAGTCTCCTCCCGGCCTGACGTGCCGGACGACGTGCGATTGACGAGGCGAACAGGTGTTCGCCATGGACCCGAGTCACCACGTTAGGTGGTGGTGAGGACAGATCGTGTCCCCATTGGCATCTGATCCGGGAGGCAGGTTTTCCGCCGCCCGGATCGACGCAGGCACGACTTTAGCGGATGGTGGTACAGTTGTCTAGTACAAGTGTGTAAAACATCTGTGTCACATGTGTTTCGGGAGATATGACCAATGGGTAATCGGGAAGCGCTACTGGCCGGGGCGCGGGAATGCCTGATCGAGAAGGGGTATGTCCAGACGACGGCGCGTGACATCGCGAACGCGTCCGGGGTCAGCCTGGCCGCGATTGGCTATCACTTCGGGACCAAAGAGGCGCTGCTCCAGGAAGCGATGGTCCAGGCCAACCTCGAATGGGGAGAGCAGGTCGACGCGGCGCTGGCGGCCTCGACCCCTCCGCAGGATGCGGACTGGTCGTCGTGGTCAGAGACAGTCTGGAACCGTATGCTCGCCTCGACGCCCGAAGACCTGCGCCTGCTCCAGGCATCGCTCGAGGTGCTCACCAATGTCGAGCGGTCGACGCCGGTTTGCGCCAGCATCAACAGCTCGATGTCCCGGGCGAAGAGCGCCCTCCTCACCATGCTCGACCACGACGGGGACGAGCTGACCGACGAGCAGAGGGATGCGATCGGCCGGTTCTACCATGCGTTGTTGGTCGGCGTGCGTACCTTGCAGCTCGTGGCGCCTGGTATCGGACCGAACGCGGGTGACATCGTCACGGCGCTCGGGCTGATCGGGAAGCGGATGGCGGCTGGCTCCATGACGCATCAGGCTGACGAGTGATGATGTGAAACCATTCTCCCTGCCCGTTCGTCTATGAAGACAGGAACTAGGGACACGTCAACAACGAAAATAATGGGGGTATTCCGGGTCGATTGGCTCGGGAACGCATTTCGCGCGAGGAGAGCGTCATGGACGCGTTGCGCCGACTCCGGGTCCTTATCGTGCTGGTCGCCATGGCCAGCGGTTTTGTGGCGGGAACGGCCGTATCGGCCCAGCCTGGACAAGGATCGATCGACCCCGATGTTGCCCAGGACGGCGAAGGGTTCTCCTTGTACGCGTTCGCGGCGTTCTGCGAGCCGGGATTCATGGGCCCGTTTGTTGGATGTACGCCCTGGGAGGGCGTAACGGTCACTTTCGTCAGTGACGACGGCGTGGTATCGACCAGTTGCGTGACGGCCGGGACGGAACGGGCCGCGAGCTGCGGGGTCGTCGTGCCGTTCGGATCGACCGTGACCGTCTCTATCGATCCGGCTACCGTGCCAGCCGGATACGCTCTCCAGAATCCGGCGGTCCAAATGATCACCGTGCCGGATGGCCCGCCAGATGGTGAGTTTGGCGGGGCGAACTTCGTCCTGTTCCCCTTCGAGAGCGACGCTGAGGTTGTATCGATGCCGGTCTACGCGTCGTTGTGCGCCGACGGCCTCGAGCCGCACGATGACTGCCTTCCGTGGGAGGGTGCGTTGGTCACCGTGACCTCAGCCGCCGACGGAGCCTACATCGGTGACTGCACGACCGCGACGTTCTTCGAGACGGCCGCCGGTTGTGAGGTTGCTGTCGAGCGCGGGGCGTCGGTGGTGGCCACCATCTCGCTCGATACCCTGCCAGCCGACTACCAGCTCACCACCGTCCAGATCGTCTACGACGTCCCGGCGACGGGTGAGGTCAGCGGCCCGATGTTCCTGGCGATCCCGGCGGAGACTGACGGCGATCTCTCGCCATTGCCGGTGTATGCGTCGATTTGTGATGACGCGCTCCCTCCGAATGACGATTGCCAGCCATGGGAAGGCGTCATCATCAGTGCCGAGACAGCCGACGGATCGTTCTACAACGAGTGCGTGACAGCAACGTTCTTCGAGACGGTCGCCGGATGCGAGATCTTGATGCCGCGCGGCGCCAACGTCAGCGCATACATCACCGATGCGCAGGTGCCCGATGGGTATGAGCTTTTCGTCGAGGTGCCGACGTGGGAGATGCCCCTGGAAGGTGACCTCGAGAGCGGTCCGTACTTCTTCCTCGTCCCGGTGGAGGGCGGTGAGCCGGCACCCACGCCTACGTCGACGCCTGGTGACGTAACGACGTTGCCGTCGACCGGCTCCGGCCTCCCGGCGACGTCGAATGCGGTGTGGGGCCTGATGGTCGCCAGCGCAATCCTGATGCTAGGCGGAGTGTCGCTGACGCTACGTCGTCGCTAACGCGGATCGTCTGGCCATCATAGAAACCGCCTTCTGGGAACGTCCCGGAAGGCGGTTTCTCTCTATCAATCTCACGGGAGATCAGGCCGCCAGGAAATCAAGCGTCCGTTTCCATCCAGCGATAGCGACGAGGTGGCCGACATCCTCCAGCATCTCCAGGCGCGCCTGCGGCAAGTGCGATCGCCACCACGCGCCGTGGGCGTACCCTGCGATCGGGTCGTCATCGCCGTACTGGAGGAGTACGCTGGCCTTCACGTTTTCGATGCAGAAGCCCCACGGGCGCAGGTTCGGGCCCATGATGTCGTCGACCATGCCCGCAACGCCCTGATCGAAGGCGTGCCGCAGCATGGAGACGACACGTTCCCGGGCACCCAGGTCCATGAGTACGTGATTGTCGGCCGGGCTGACGCCGAGCAGGGCGAAGAGCACATCGTCCGACAGCACACCGTCGCTCATCTCTTCGAACATCGTGGTGAGTGCCAGCCGGATCTCGTCTACCGGCAGGTGGCTGAGCTCGAGCAGGCCATCGTACATCACCGGGTCGATCCACGGGATCTCCTCATGCGGTGCGGGCGTGCCCTGCATCACCACCCGATGGACCAGATCCGGATGACGTGCCGCGAGAGCCAGGGCGACGCGGCCCCCAGATGACCATCCAACGACATCGACGCGGTCGATGCCCAACTCGTGGAGGACCAGTGCAATGTCGTCGGCGCTGGAGCTGATGGTCGCCCACTCATAGGTGGTTACCGGGTCGGATGCGCCATATCCGGGGCGATCGACCGACAACAGGGTCACATTCGCCGCCGCGGTGATCGAAGGGTCAGGATCGAACATCCCGGACCCGGGAGACGGATGGCAGAAAACAACTGTGCGACCCGAGGTGCCGGTCTGGAGCGTATGCACGGCGATGGCACGACCGGTCGCGTTGTGGATGCGCTGGATGTCAGTTGTGATCATAGTGGGAATCCTCCCTCGAATAGCGGGCTACACCAGCCCTCTACCAGAGAAGATAGCGGCGATTGAGGACGATTCCGGTCCTAGTTTACGGGATTGTCAGGGCCGTGTTCAGGTGCGTACGTATGCGGGTATGAGGGTAGTGTATCACCCCTGCGCAAGGGCCTTGTCCGGGGAGTCGTGAGGAGCCTGCGAGGGTGCAGGATGTGAGGTTGGGGCATTGGGAAAACGGGGGCATGCATGGGTGTATTTGGCCCGGCACGGCGGCCGGGCCAGTGTCCGATCAGACGAGTGTCCGCTCGGGATCGATCGGATCGCCCTTCTTCACCAGCGTCGAGCTGGACGGGAACGACGTGCCGTTGGCGATCGCCACCTGCGGCGATTCCGGGCTGTACTGCATGAGCTCGATCTTGTTGCCGTCCGGATCCGCGATCCACGCCTGCATGTTGAAATCCAGCCCCATTTTCGGCTCGATGTCGATCGTGATCCCCTTGGCACGCAAGTCCTCGACGGTTGCCTCGAGATCGTCGACGGCGAGACAGATGTGCATGAAGCTCTGCTTTCCTGCGCGCTCCTCCGGCGACGGGCCGCCCGGGAAGACCTCGATGAAGCGATCCTCCGCAACCTGCAGGTACACGAGCATGACGGAGCCGTCATCCCGGAGCAGGCGGAACGATTCCGTTATCCCGAGCTTCGCGTAGAAATCGAGCGAGGCGTCGAGGTCGTGGCAGGCGAATGCGGGATGTCCAAGATCGACGATGGCCATGGTTGGGTCCTTTCCGCGCGGGCATACTTCAAGAAAGTCATTGCTGACACGCATTGTGGGGTAGTTCGGCCCGAATGTCAGCAGGCGGGATGCATGGAACTTTCCTTCGACGAGATCGCGGCGCAATTTGATGACCAGCGCGGGCTGCCGAAGGCCGCACTACGGGAATGGATCGCCTTCGTGGCGTCGCTGGCGAACGGGCGTTGGCTCCGGGTGATCGAACCCGGCATCGGCACCGGGCGGATCGCGCTGCCGCTCGCGGTTGCGGGACATCATGTCACCGGGGTCGACATCTCGGCGCCGATGCTCGACGCCTGTGCCAGGAGAGCCAGCGAGATGGGCGTGGCGGAGCGCATGACGCTGCTGCAGGGTGACGCGACATCACTGCCTGTGAACGATCACGCTTTCGACCTTGGCGTCATGGCGTCGTTGCTCTATCTCGTACCTGACTGGGACGCCGTGCTGGACGAGCTTCACAGGGTCGTGATCCCCGGTGGAGCGATTCTCCACCTCGTCGAGCGTACGGAGTCCGGCGAGAACCTCCGCCGCTGGGATATCGCCTGGCGCGAGCGCATCGAGGGAACGGGGTACCGGCATGCATCGCTCCGGCCCACCTCGGACGAGGTCGTGACCGAGTTCCGGCGTCGCTGGCCGGAGACGCGGGTGGAGCGGTTGGCGTCGTGGACGTTTGGCCAGACCGTTGCTGAAGGGCGACACCGTTTCGATGAACGGCTCTGCCCGCTCTATGCCGGCGTCGACGAGGGGGCATGGTCCCGTGTAGTCGGCGACTTTCTCCGTTGGTCGGAAGAAGCATTCCCGAACCCCGCGACCCGTCTGGATGGTGACGTCGTGCTCGAGGTTCTGATCGCTCGACCGTAGGCACGAGGAAGCGTTCCGTTTACGGGAATTACGGGGCGTCGTATATCCCGCTCGTTATTCCTTTGGCTGATACACCATGAGCGGATTTCCGTCGGGGTCCTCGAACGTTGCGAAAATGAGGCTCCCGATGTCCTGTGGCTCGCTGGTGATGGTGGCGTCCAGTTCGCGAAGATGGGTTAGGGCGGCGTCCATGTCATGTGTTGGGAACATGCAGATCGGCTGCACGGAGTGGGTCGTCACCGGCTTGTGGGCGTCGAGGACCAGCAGCGTTTCACCGGTGACCGGAATATCGTAGATACCGCCGGCATGAGACGTATCGCCGGCTTCCACGCCAAACAGCGCGGAATACCATTCGATGGCTTCTGCCATGTCGTTGACGGGGATGAATACCTGGCCGACGCGCGGCTCGATCGGGCTATCTGTTCGCTGAGACATTCCTGCTCCTGAGGCTATGAAAATACGTAGTGTCAGGTTGCGTCTTCATCCGCCGGCCAGTGCCCGCAGGTCACGCAGTGCCTCTTGCAGATCGGGACGCCTCCCCCGCAGGACGAGCAGGCGTACTCGCCGTCCCGCACCGGTGGGATCGTCAAGCCCAACCCCCGGAATCGGAGGTAGAGCGCTCGATGCGCATCGTTGAAGAAGCGGATTCCGGTCGACTGCAGGCTTGGCATCAGGCCGGGGTTGATCCGTAACGCAAGCGGCGGCTCCAGCGCGCACATGCCGCTGCCGAACTGCAGGTCGGTCTTCGGCCGCCACGCGATCTCCTCCGGCAGCCATCGCTCGGCCACCCGCCGCAGGATCACCTTGCCCCACGGTCGCGATCGGCTTTCCATGAGCTCCGGGTTGAACTGGTCCATGAATGACGGTGGCAGGGAGCGGTTGGAGACGTTCACCTCCGCGCGGATATCGGCTGCGGTGAGCCGCTGCGCGATTTCCAACACCTCCGGCTCCAAATACGGGAAGAGTGGTTGCCATCCGGTGGAGATGCCGATGCCTCGTGCCGGTGGATCGATGCGCGGGATGCGCTCGGCCACATATGAGCCCCAGTCGTCCCGCTCGCGGCTGAAGAGATAACCGCCGAAGAGGCCGTCACCATCATCGCCCGTTGCGAACGTGGCGCCTGTTGCGTGACGGAGGCTCGCCAGCAGAGCGATGTTGTTCAGTTGTCCGAGGTCGAACGACTGTAGCTGCCGCATCAACAGGTCGAGCGTCTCCAGCGCGTCGTGCTTGGAGAGGATCACCGGCGTCCAGTCGAGATCCAGGTGCTCCGCGACCTTCTTTGCCCACGCGATATCGGAGTTGCAGGGGTAGGGCAGGTACCGATGCTCCGGCGTGCACCGGATGTTCGGGTCGAGCCCGACCGTGACCGCCTTGAAGCGGTGACCCTGCTTCGTCCACATCGCGGCGAGCAGCGACGAATCCAGCCCGCCCGAGAGGAGCAGGAC
>DATGPC010000036.1:0-21716 GCA_035305265.1 Thermomicrobiales bacterium
GAGCCCGCTCCGACGGAGGAAGCAACGGAAGAGCCGACCGTCGAAGCCACGGAGGAACCGACGGCGGAGGGCACGGTCGAGCCGACGGAGGAAGCCGATACGACGCCGGAGGCAACCGAGGAGCCAACGGCCGAACCCACGGAGGAGCCGCAAGTACAGGCGCCGAGCGTCTTACCGGAAACGACCCCGGAGCAGGCGGTCGTGGCGAACGGCTTCCGCTACACGATCGAAGGCGCGTCCGTTGGCGAGACGATCCCCGAGCTGCCGCAGGTCAACTCGGTCGCGGGATACGGCACCTGGGTCGTGCTCGACGTCTACGGCCAGAACATGTCCAGCGACGTGCAGGTGTTCGATATGTCCCGGTTCGTGTTGTGGGCGGACGGAGAAGAGGTCCTGCTCGACTCCGGCACGGCATGGGTAAACGGGTTGCTCGGCAACATGCCGGCATACGGCCCAACGGATGCGATCCAGTGGGCACCGGGTGAGAGCCATAGCTTCACACTGACGTTCCTGGCCCCGGCGAACGCAAGCACGCTGGTCCTCCAGGCCGGCGACCAGATGATCGATATCTCGCCGGCGATCGCCGACCCGGCGCCGCTGACGGGCGAGCCCGAGCGGGTGGAGTCGGAGCTCATCGAAGGAACGGTCGTCGAGGTGGTCAACGGCGAGACGATCGTGGTCGAGATCGACGGCGTGCAGCAGACGGTGCGCTACCTCGGAATCGATGTCCCGACCGGTGATGCGTGCTACGTCGAGGAATCGACCGAGGCGAACCGCGCGCTCGTCGAGGGGCAGACGGTGGTCATCGAACGTCAGGCGACCGATGTGGACGCCCGCGGGAACTGGGTCCGCGATGTCTGGGTCGAGAACGAGGATGGCCAGCCGGTCCTGATCTCCCAACAACTGGTGGCCAGCGGTGCGGCCGAGGCGCGGATCAGCGAGCCGAATACCCGCTTCGCCGGGTGGCTGCAGCAGTCGCAGGCCGAAGCCGAGGTGAATGGCAACGGTATGTGGGGCGCCTGCGGCGACTAGCCAACCGAAGAACCCATGACGAGGCCCCGGCGATGTGATTCGCCGGGGCCTCGTCATTTGTGGCGCGAAGCTGCCGGCGCGGGTAGCATCATGGGGAAACACAGCCGTCCGGCGCCCGCCGGCATGCCCGGGAGTACCCTCAGCACATGCGAGACATCGCCATCTTTTCCGGCTCCGCCCATATGGAGCTCGCGACCGAGATTTGCCACCACCTCGACAAGCCACTGAGCGACACCGAGATCAGCCGCTTCAGCAACGACTGCCTGCAGGTCCAGCTAAACGCGAACTGCCGCGAGCAGGACGTCTTCATCATCCAGCCGCTGGTTCCGCCGGTGCAGGAGCACCTGATGGAGCTGATGCTGATGGCGGACGCCGCGCGAGGGGCGTCGGGCGCCCGGATCACGGCGGTCATCCCCCACTACGCCTACGCCCGGTCGGACAAGAAGGACCGGCCGAGAATCTCGATCGGCGGACGCCTCGTCGCCGACCTGCTCGTGACCGCAGGCGTTGACCGGGTGCTGACAATGGCGCTGCACGCCCCCCAGGTCCACGGCTTCTTCAGCGTCCCGGTCGACCACCTGAACGCGCTGAACGTCATCGCCGAGCATTTCCAGTCGCAGGACATCAGCAACGCCGTCGTCGTCTCCCCGGACCTCGGCAACGCGAAGGCCGCGACGCAGTTCGCGCGGCTACTCGGGTTGCCGGTCGCCGCCGGCAGCAAGCGCCGGCTCGCGGATGACAAGGTCGTGATCGACTCGATCGTTGGCGACGTGCACGGCAAGGACGTGATCGTTCTCGATGACGAGATCGCCACGGGCGGGTCGATGCTCGAGCTGATCGACCATCTCGATCGCGAGGGCGTCGGGCGCATCTCCATCGCCTGCACGCACGGCATCTTCTCGGGCAAGGCGATCGAGCGGTTCGCCGCCGCCGACCGGATCGACGAGATCGTGACCACGAACACGGTGCCGATCTCCGAGGAGAAGCGGCTGCCGAACATGACGATCCTGTCGATCGCGCCGCTGCTGGCCCGGGCGATCCACAACATCCACGAGGGTGAATCCGTCTCCAGCCTCTTCGTGCATACGCTGTAGGCCAATACTGTCGTACCGCCGCACCTCGTAGCTACGACCGGTGTGCGGCGGTACGGGAATTCCACCACCCCGCCGAACACGCACCCAGGCCCGGCCACGAAAGCCGGGGCCGGGTGTGCGCCGGGCCTATTTTCTCGTATCCTTTGCCCAACGCGTTGACGGAGACCAGTAGCGTCGGGCACTGGTACGCAGCGAGTCGCGGACGGTGGAAGCGCGGCGATCATCCCGATGTGAAGACCCTCCCGAGCGCATGGCCCAACGGCGATCCCGCCCAGTAGGCCATGCCGGCTTGCCGCCGTTACCCGGCCCCAGAGAGGCCGCGATCCTGCCATAGCGAGGATCCGGCGAATTGCGGTGGCACCACGAGACGCCCCCTCGTCCGCAAGGCGGAAGGGGCGTCTGGTTTTTTTCTGGAGGTGGCATCATGCCCGCCGTTTCACCGCAGCCGGCCCACGAGCCGGTCTCGCCCTCTCACCCGCGCACCCTCGCGCGGGATCTTTCTCACCACATCGGGGAGCCAGCGCGCCTGCTTGGGTGGCTGCACCACGTCCGGCACCTGAAAGCCGTCGACTTCCTCCTGCTGCGAGACCGATCCGGCATCGCACAGGTCATCGTCGAGGCGCCCGACGCGCGCGAGCGGCTCGCGGCGCTCGCACACGAAACCGTTCTGGAGGTCCGGGGAGAGATCGTCGCGTCGCCGCAGGCGCCGAACGGCGTCGAGGTCCACGACCCGCAGATCAATGTGATCAGCGAAGCCCATGGCGAACCACCGATCGAGCTGTTCCGGCCGGAGATGCAGGCCCAGCTTGCGACACGGTTGGATCACGCCGCGGTCGCGCTCCGGCATCCGACCCGGGCCCTGACGCAGCGCCTGCTCTCGGCGGCCTTGCAAGGATTCCGGGACACGCTGATCGCGCAGGGCTTCACCGAGATCTCGACGCCGAAGCTGCTGGAGTCCGCGCCGGAGGGCGGCGCCAACGTCTTCACGGTCGACTATTTCGGGCGCCCGGCATTCCTGGCCCAGAGCCCGCAACTCTACAAGCAGATCATGGTCGGCGCGCTGGAGCGGGTGTTCGAGGTCGCCCCGGCGTTCCGGGCCGAGCCCCACGACACGAGCCGGCACGTGAGCCAATTCCTGTCGCTTGACGCCGAATTGGGCTTCATCCGGGACCATCGCGACGTGATGCGCGTGGTGCGGGACGTCCTCGCCGGGATGACGGAGGCGATGAGCCGCGTCGACGACGCTGGGGAGCTTCCGGCCGTCCTGGCGGAGATCCCGGCGATCCACTTCCGGGATGCACTGGAGCTGGTCGGAAAGGCGCTCGGCCAGGACCTGCGGGACGAACCGGACCTCGCTCCGGAGCACGAGCGCTGGCTTGGCAAGTGGGCGATACGGGAGCATGGCTCGGACTGGGTCTTCGTCACCGGCTACCCGATGCGAAAACGGCCGTTCTATACCCATCCGCAGCCGGACGACCCGCAATGGTCCAACAGCTTCGACCTGCTGTTCCGGGGGCTGGAGATCGTGACCGGTGGCCAGCGACTCCACGCGTATGAGGGCTACCTTGCCGCCATGACAGAGCGGGGCATCGACCCGGCGCCGTTCGAGGGGTACCTCGAGGCGTTCAGGTTCGGGATGCCGCCGCACGGCGGGTTCGCGCTCGGGGTCGAGCGGATGATCCGTCAGCTCGTCGGTGCGCAGAATGTCCGGGAGGCGATGCTCTTCCCGCGGGACATGCAGCGACTGCGGCCGTAGGCCTTCGGCCGGCACGAACAAGCGCAACGAGAGCGGCCGGGCTGTATCAGCCCGGCCGCTCTCGTTCATGGCTACTCGGGAAGGTCGAGGAAATCCCCGACGACCCAGCCCTCGGTTCCGTCCTCGAGCTGGACGGGGTACCAGGTGTATCCATCGGCCTCGACTGCGGCGCCGGTGATCGTGACGACGTCGCCGGAGTTCAGCGCCGTAATCGGGCCGCCCGCGGTCGAGGCGTCTGGCCGGACATTGACCCCGTCCTGCGTAACAGTGGCCGGCTGGCCGTCCGCCCGGGCCGGAGGCGGCGTTTCCTCGACGACCGGGACGTCCGCGCCTTCCTCATCTCCACCCGACTGATGGCCCACAAGCCGGCAGCGGATGATGTCGCGCTGGAGGTACTCGCCGGCGTCGTAGTCGAAGTCACCACCACAGGTGATGAGGGTCAGGGCGTCGTATCCCGTGGGACCGGTGATCTCGGCGAGCTTCTCCTGCGTCAGGTCATAGATCCCCACGCGCTCGACGTACTCGACCGCATAGGTCGCGGTGCCACCCTTGTCGCCATATACCGTGACCTCGGCGCCCTCCTGGAGGTCCGCGACCGTCCAGAAGATCGCCGGGCCGACGCCCCAGTAGTCGACGTGGCCGGACATCAGGATGTTGCGATCCGGCTCACCGAGCAGACCGGTGCCCTCATACCAGGACACGACCCAGGGGCCGGTCGGATCCAGCATCTGCCCGTCGACGATCTTGTTGACCTCGATCTCGGCATCCACGCCGGCGTCCGGGATGACGATCGCGACGGGAATCTCGGGCTGGACGGCGGTGGCGGTCCTCGTCAGGCCGAGGGAGCCGGCTTTCGTCGCGCCGGGTTCCGCCTCGCCCCATACCGGGAGCTGCGCGCCGGTGTTTGCGAGGGCGTCGCGTCCGGCGCCGGCGATGACCACGCCGCCAAGCATGGCTCCAATCAGGTTCCTACGCGTGTGCTTCATCCGGTCTTTCCCTTGCGCGTACCACTACCTCGAACCGTGCGATGCAGAATTCTTTGACCCTCACAAGTGTATACGCAAGCGGCCACGTCGCCGACAGGCACTAGCGAAATCGCATTCGGCCTGTGGACGGCCTGATCGGCTCGATATCAGCGCGGGTTCGCGAGGGCACGACGACCGTATCCTTTTGAACTCGCCGATGCTGCCAGAAGGCGGCCGCGAAGAGCGGCACCGCCAGCATACCCAGCATCAGCGTGCCGATCTTGCCGCCGCCCGACGCGTCATTTCCGCCCAGGGTCGCTCCGGAGCCGGTATTCGGCAGGTCGATGCTCTGGTTGCACTGATAGAGGAAGACATCCGTGTTCTGGCCACCACTGACGATGACGCGGCTGCGGTTGTCGACCCGCTCGGCCGCCGCGCGGCACCAGACGCCGGTTTCCTGATCGAGCTCGTAGTACCCGTCCGGCAACGCTTCGAAGACCAGCACGCCGTTGTCGTCCGGCGTTCCGCTCTCGCTGAGCGAGCCGTCGCTGGCGGACAGGGTGTAGGCCGTGCCGGTCGTGCCAGGCACGCACTCGCGCTCCCAGTCCTGGATCGAGCCGGCGTCGCCTTCGCAAAGGAACTCGCGGATCGTGATCGATCCGGTCGGGCCGGCGGGCTCTTCCGGAGCCGGGGCCGGCTGACGCGCGACGACGAACCACGAGCAGGCGATCTGCTCGCCTTCGACGTTCACGAACGTCGTGCTACCGCCCTGGATCGGCTTCTGGTAGACATCGCCGTCACCGATCTGGCAGTAGACCGCGATGTTCTCGTAGCCGGACGGGAGCTGCGGCGTCATCACGTAGTCGCCGGGGCGAAGCTCGAAGAAGCGGACCGCGCCGTCGCCGGAGGCACCCGTGTCGGCCGAGAGCGGCACGCCGCCGGGGACACCGAGCGTCACCGGGACCTCGTTCACCGGCTGCGCGCATTCGCGATCGAGGTCGCCGAAGGTCGCGCCGGCGGTATTGAGGTTCGGGTCACACTCGAACATCGTGACGAGGATCTCGGCGCGCTGCGGCACCTCGGTCGGCGCCGGGGTCGGCGTGACGTCGCCTTGGGCGTCGTCACCGATGAAGTACCAGTCGCAGAGGATGCTCTGCTGTTCGCCGAGGGAGAAGCGGGCGATGCCGCCCTCCATCGTCGCGTCGATTTGCTCGCTGGTCGCCGGGTCGGAGCAGTATAGCTCGACGCGGCCGAAGTCCTGCGGCGGGCCACCCGCGAGGGTGTACTCGCCGGCCGGAAGGGAGGTGAAGTTCACCACGCCCGGGCCAGGCGTCGTCTCGACGACGGTATTGGCCGTCAGCTCGGTCGCCACGCCGGAGAGCGTGAACGGCATGTCACCAACGCCGTTGCCGTGGCAGTCGTTAAAGAGATCAGATCCCTGATAGTTCGGCGGGCAGGCGGAGAGATGGACCGTCACGGTCGAGCCGGTCTGCTCACCGCGCAGGTTCTGCGGCGCGATGAACCAGGAGCACTCCACCGTCTCGTCCGGCAGGAAGTTCGTGAACGAGGTCACGCCGGAGGTCGAGAAATCCTTCTGGTAGACCGGGCCACCATCCACGGAGCAGAACAGGTACTCCGTCGCGGCCTCGAGCGGCACGCCGCTGTAGACGCCGTAGTCGCCAAGGAGACCGGTGAAGGCGACATTGCCCTCCGCGTCGGTCGTGCCCTGGAGCTGCGAGCCGGACGGATGCTGCACCGTGAAGCCGACGCCAGGCGTGCGGTTCGGGCAGTCGGAGAGGAACGTCTCGAAGTCGGCGCCCGTCGGGTCGTAGCCGAGGTCACAGGTGTTGACGTGCAGCAGCAGCGTCGCGGTGCCCTCGACCGCGGCGATGTCGGCCGGCGGCTGGTCGTTCAGCGATTCGGACGCTGTCGCGGTCGGAACCTCGGTTGGCGAAACCGCCGTGGGATCAACGACCTCCTCGGTTGGCGGCACCGTGGGATCGACGACCTCCTCGGTCGGAGGGGGGACGGTAGGAGCCGTCGTTTCGGTGGGCGCCACCGTTGCCGTCGGCGCGGTGGTGGCGGCCGGCGCCTCGCCCGCATAGACGACGAACCAGTCACACTCGACCTGCTCGCCGAGCATGTTGACGAATGTCGTGACGCCGTTCTCGTTGAATTCCTTCTCGTAGCGCGGCTGACCCTCGTATTCGCAGAAGAGGTAATCCGCGCCGTCCTCGACCGGGACGTCACTGAAGAAGCCGTAGTCACCGTCCGGCAGGCCGGTGAAGGTCACCTGCCCTTCGTCGTCCACCTCTTCCTCAACGGTTGTGCCGTCGGGGCGAACGAGCGTCAGCGTGATCGGCTCTTCGGGATCGTTCGTGCAATTCGGGGAGAGATCCTCGAAGGTGCGGCCGTCGCCCGGAAGGTCGGCGCGCTCGCAGGTGGTCACATCGAAGGTGAAGGACGCGCCCTGCTCCTGGGCCGGGGTCACGTACAGGTCGCAGACGATATCCTCGCCCTGCGGGACATTGACGCGGAAGGTTGCCGCGTCATCCAGCGTGACCGGGTGCGTCTCTTCGCGATCGAAGAACTCGCAGCCGACAACGAAGGTGTTCCCCTCGGCCGGGAGGTCCACGGCGACCTCATACTCGCCGCCGGGAATGGTGCCCGTATTGATGATGCCGGGGCCATTCGGGTCCGGCTGCTCGGTGGTCTTGTCTTGCGAGATGCCAAGCGCGGGGTCGACCGATGTCACGGTCATCGTGACGCCGGCAAGACCATTCGCATGACAGGTATCGCGCAATTCCTCCGCGGTCCCGGTCGTGCCCGGCTCGCATTCGCTGACGTGGACTTCCAGGAAGCTGCCCTCACCCTGGGCAACATCCCCTTCGGCGACCGGCAACCCCGCGTGTTGCGCGGCGGCAACCTCCAGGCCGACCGGCGTCAGGGACAGCATAAGCATGACCAACCCCAGCCATGTCATTGCCCTGGATGATGTCGTTCGCATCTTCATGATTCGCTCCTCACAGGCACCCCGTTTTCGTACCTACTCGCCCATCATAACGGTCCCGGGGCGTCTGTCGTTTCGCGAGCCGTTCGGACTGGACGGGTACGTACGTATCAATCATACGCCTTTCGAACCTGGCCGGATCTTCCTCTTGCGTCCGGAGAGGCGGAGGCGTATGCTACGTGATTGCCCGGAGACCAGAGGATGAGCATCCTGCCGGTCCGGACCGCAGGCATGGAGAACGCCTCCAGCCTACGCTCATTCGAGTGTTAACGGGCCGGATCGCGTCACGACCTTGCGCCTTGCTGCGTGCCGTGCCGACCCCGTCAGGGGAACCACATGTTGCCCATTCCCGGACCGGACGACGAGCTGCCGTCACCACACCCGGACCCAGCGTCCGGAGCCTCGCTCGACACCCACGTTGACGCTCCCATACCACGTTCCCATGCACGCAAGCCCGCGAAGGGCGCCAATGTCAGCCCGGATCTCTCGGGCAAGCTCGAACGGAAGGGATCGCATCCGGGAGACCGCTACGTGCAGGTCATCCGGCGCCATACGGACGATCTGCGCCCCGTACGCCCCGGATTCCTGATCGCAAACGAAGAGCGCCTGGAGGACAAGCCACCGCTGCGACGCGCCTTCCTGCGCGGGAAGCGGCTGCTGATCGGGGCGCCGCTGACGACGGCTTCCGCCGCGCACGAGCGGCTAACGAAGACCAAGGCGCTCGCCGTGCTCTCATCGGACGCGCTGTCGTCGGTCGCCTATGCCAGCGAGGAGATTCTGCGGGTCCTGCTGATCGCGGGGCTCGGGGCGCTCTCGCTCAGCATGCCGATCGGCGGCGCAATCGTGCTGCTCCTGCTCATCGTCGGCGCGTCGTACCGACAGACGATCAAGGCCTACCCGCATGGCGGTGGCTCGTACATCGTCGCGAAGGACAACCTTGGCGAAACGCCGGCGCTCGTCGCGGGCGGAGCGCTGCTGGTGGATTACATCCTGACCGTCGCGGTGTCGATCTCGTCCGCCGTCGCGGCGATGGTCTCGGCGTTCCCGGAGCTCCACGATCACCTGGTCCTCACCGGATGCGGCTTTATCGTGCTCATCACGCTGCTAAACCTGCGCGGTATCCGGGAGAGCGGGTCGATCTTCGCGATCCCGACCTACCTCTTCCTCGCATCCATCCTCGCGATGATCGTCATCGGCATCGTCCGGAACGCCGCAACGGGGTTCGAGGTCCACGAGCCGAGCCGGGAAGCGATGGCCGGGACCGGCTCGATCGGCGTCTTCCTTATCCTCCGCGCGTTCGCGTCCGGATGCTCGGCGCTGACCGGCGTCGAGGCGATCTCGGACGGCGTGCCGGCATTCCAGAAGCCGGAATGGAAGAACGCCCGAACGACCCTGACGTGGATGATCGGCATCCTCGCGGTGACGTTCAGCGGCATTACCTTCCTCGCCCACCAGTACGGCGCGGTGCCGCTGGAGCAGGACGTGGCCGGGTATGAAACGGTCGTGTCCCAGATCGCGCGGGGCGTCTTCGGCGGCACGAACGCGGCCTACTACGGCATGCAATTCGCCACGATGGCGATCCTCGTGCTGGCGGCGAACACGGCGTATTCCGACTTCCCGCGCCTCGCCTACTTCATGGCGCGGGACAAGTACATGCCGAGCCAGTTCACCTTCCGGGGCGACCGGCTCGCCTACACCTTCGGCATCGTGACGCTTGGCGCGCTCTCGGCGCTGGTCCTCTCGTTGTTCGGCGGCGAGACGGAGCGGCTCATCCCGCTCTATGCCGTCGGCGTCTTCACCTCGTTCACGATCTCCCAGCTCGGCATGGTCATGCGCTGGCAGAAACGAAAGGAACCCGGCTGGCGGAGGTCGCGACTCCTGAACGGGCTCGGCGCGACCGTGACCGGCATCGTAGCGCTGGTCGTGGCGACGACGAAGTTCACCCATGGCGCGTGGATGGTGATCCTGCTCATCCCGGTCATCGTGAGGGTCTTCCGGGCAATCCACGATCATTACGCACAGGCGAAGACCGAGCTGGAGCCGACAACGCCGCTCCGGGCGGAAGATGTCCGGCTAACCGCGGTGCTGCCGATCGCGGCAATCAACCGGGTGACCGTCCAGACGCTCGCCTACGCGCGTTCGATTACCGATACCGTGATCGCCGTTCACATCACCGACGACGAGGAGGAGATCGCCCGGCTGCAGGACGCGTGGAGCGAGCTCGGAACGGATGTACCGCTGGTGATCATCGAGTCGCCCTACCGGTCGCTTGTCGGGCCGCTGGTCTCGTACATCGTCGAGCTACAGCAGCAAACGCCGGGCACCACCATCAATGTGGTGTTGCCGGAGTACATCCCGAATCACTGGTGGGAGCAGATCCTTCACAACCAAACGGCGCTGCGGATCAAGGCGTCGTTGCTCTTCCGGCCGGGGATCGTCGTGACGAGCGTGCCGTATCACATGCGGGGAAGCGTTCCGTCGCGCCGGATGTCGAGCATGTTCATGCGGCGGATCTAGCTAGAATGGTGACGGGACATCTTCCGGGAATCCGAACAGGGCGCAATCGCGCCATGAGATGGAAAGGCCAGGACGATGGAAACCGCCACGCAACCCCGGACCATCATCGAGACGGACGACACGCTCGCGACGGCGAGGGCCGTGCTCCGCGAGATCTTCGGCCCACCCGAGGCACGCACCTTCAGCGTCCGTTTTTGGGACGGCACGACCGAAGGGCCACCGGAAGACGATGCCGAATTCACGCTGGTCCTGAAGCATCCGGGCTCCTTGCGCCGGATGCTCCTGCCGCCGTCGGAGATCGCGATCGGCGAGGCGTTCCTGCGCGATGACTTCGACGTGGCCGGAAGCCTGGAGGCTGCGACGGGACTGGACGAGGTCGTCAAGACCAGCCTCCGCTCCCCTGCCCGGCTCGCACGGCTCGTCCGGTTGCTCCGTTCGCTACCTGATGGGCCGGATGACGAGACCGCGCGGAAAGTCGCTCGCCTCGACGGCCAGCGCCACTCCGTCGAGCGCGACCGGGTCGCGGTCCGCGCGCATTACGATGTCGGCAACGACTTCTATCGCCTCTGGCTCGACCGGAACATGGTCTACTCCTGCGCCTACTTTCGCGATGAAAGCGATGATCTCGACACGGCGCAGGAAGCGAAGCTCGACCACATCTGCCGGAAGCTCCGCCTGAAACCCGGCGAGCGGTTCCTCGACATCGGGTGTGGCTGGGGGAGCCTGGTGATGTACGCCGCCGAGCGCTACGGCGTGGAGGCGACCGGGATCACGCTCAGCGAACCGCAGGCGGCGCTGGCTCAGGAGCGGATCGCGGCGGCCGGACTCGCCGACCGCTGCCGGATCGAGGTGCGCGACTACCGCGAACTCCCGCCCGCCACGGGATTCGACAAGGTCGCCAGCATCGGCATGGTCGAACACGTGGGCCGGTCGCGGTTGCCTACCTACTTCCGGGAGGTCTTCCGGCTCCTCGAGCCGGGCGGCCTCTTCCTCAACCACGGCATCGTCGAGCTACCCGGATCGAAGCCGCGAGGGCTCTCGTCGATCCCGACGAACCTGATCTGGCGGCCACGGTCGTTCATCGACCGCCATGTGTTCCCGGACGGCGAGCTGATTCCCTATGGCGAGCTGGTGCTGGCGGCGGAGCGAAGCGGGTTCGAGACGAGGGATGTCGAATCGCTGCGCGAGCATTACGCCCTGACGCTCCGGCACTGGGTCCGGCGGCTGGAGTCGTGCCGCGAGGAGGCGATCGCGCTGGTCGGTGAGCCGACGTACCGGGTCTGGCGGCTGTACATGTCCGGCTCGGCGCGGGCGTTCGCCACGGCGCGGCTGAACGTGGTGCAGACGTTGCTCGGCAAGCCGGACCAGAACGGGCGAACGAGCGTGCCGCTCACGCGCGCGGACCTGTACGCCTGATACGCCGTCGCCGTTTCACGGGCGTCGCCAGGTGGCCGTCGCCGGTCCCCGGTCGTGATGGCCGATACGGCCGGCGAGCCAGCGTTGCCAGGCAAGCCCGGCGGCCACAACGACGACGCCAAGCACGATCAGCCCGAACGCAACGGGACGGCTGCCGCCGAACGCCTCGATGACGAACGCTGACACCCAGCCGTAGAGACCCAGCGCCCCGTACAGGAGGAAGATCCGGTAGTCGATCCACATGCTGAGGACGATGGCGGAGATCGCGAGCGCGAGGAAAACCAGACCGGTCGGACCCAGCGCGTCGTCGAAGGAGTCGATACCGAGGAAGAGGAACGTCGCCGTGAGCCCGGAAAGGAAAAGCCAAAACGCATGCTGGCGTAATTTGACCCGGTTGAGCCTGAGCCCGAGCGCGACGAGAACGACGCCGTAAAACGACAGTGTCCACAAGGGTACATCGGTCAGCTCGTCACGCGGGTACCAAAGATCCATCGCGCTCACCCACGCAAACCACCCGACGACTCCGGACAGGAGAAGCATCCACGGGATGTTCAGGCGAAAGGCGAAGATCGCCGCCGCAGTGACCGTTGCGATCTGCCCGACCATCATCAGCTCGTTGACGCGATCACGGGCGACCGGCGTATCGGTCGTCCCGGGCCACACCCCCAGGAGCCGGAACACGGTAAACCCGAGCAGCATGAGCGCGAGGGAGCCAAGCGCTAGGAGCGCGGTGCCCACAAACTGCGCGAGCGGCGCACGGGCACGGCGAAGGAAGTACGCGGCAGCCCACGGTATCGCGACCGAGAGCAGGGCCCAGAAAAAGCGCTGCGCATTCCCCATATCAGCCCAGCCGAGCCCAACGAAAACGCCAGACGCGACGAGCACCAGGAACCCACCGATGTAGGTGATGAGGGTCGAGGGCGTCACTGGTGCACGCGGCGCGTCGGGTGACAGGCCCAGGCGAATGCCTCCGGACTCGAACGCGCTGATGGCATCGGCTTGCTCGCGCGTGATGATGCCCGCCTGCTGCCAGTTCTTGAGCGCCTGTTCGAACGTAGCGCTCGTGTGGGAAGAACCGCGATCTGTCATAGCAGCCGCCTCCATCCCCGGAATTCTCCCTTCCCAGTCCATTATGAGCCGGTCAGGTTCTTTTGCTGCTACCCCTCCGGGTGGTCCGGGAACCTCTCACCTCGACACTCTTTTTGTTCGAGGTTTTCTGTATTGACTGAAAGTTCAGAACGGTATACGGTGTATGCCAGGAGGTGGATATGAGCGAAGAGCGCCACGCGTTTGTCGAGGAATTCGGGGTGATGTTCGAGCAGATGGGAAGTACCCGCATGCTCGGGCGCGTCTGGGCCGCGCTGATGGTTGCGGATCCGCCGGAGATGACGGCGGAGGAGCTGGCCGATTACCTCCAGGCCAGTCGCGGATCGATCAGCCAGGCCACCCGACAGCTCATCTCCCTCGGGGTCGTCCAACGGGTAAGCAAACCCGGCGTGCGGCGTGACTACTACCGGGTCCCCACCAATGCATGGCCACGAGCCTATTTCACCAAGATGAAGGCGTTCGACGACATCTTCGCCCTCTTCCAACGCGGCCGGGATGCCATGGCAGACGCGTCGCCAGAAGCCCAGACCCCGATCAAAGAAGCGCTGCTGTTCTACGAGTTCTGGCAAAAGGAAGTCGAACACCTGCTGGATCGGTGGCACGAATTCAAGGAGAGCCAACGTGACTGATGCCATCGTCACGCACGACCTAACCAAGACCTACGGCAAGAGCCGGGGCATCCGCAATGTGAACCTGGCCGTCCGCCAGGGCGAGATCTACGGCTTCCTCGGACCCAACGGCGCCGGGAAGTCCACGACGCTCCGCACCATCATGGGGTTGATGAAGCCGACGAGCGGATGCGCAGAAGTCCTCGGGATGGATAGCCATACCCAAACGAGGGAGATTCACGCCCGGACCGGCAACCTGCCGACGGAGTTCGCCCTCGAGGACCGAATGACCGGGCGCCAGATGATCCGACTCTTCGGGCGGCTCTGGGGGGTGAACGACCTTAGCTACGCCGACGAGCTGGCGGAACGCCTGGACGCCAACCTGGACCGGCCGATGCGCAAGCTCTCGCGGGGCAACAAGCAGAAGATCGGCATCGTCCAGGCGATGTTCCATCAGCCTGACGTCATCATCCTTGACGAGCCGACCGGCGGGCTGGACCCGCTGGTCCAGGAAACGTTCCTGACCATCCTCGAGGAAGCGCGGAATCGCGGGCAAACGATCCTCTTCTCGTCACATGTGCTGGCAGAGATCGAGCGGGTCGCCGACAGGGTCGGGATCATCCGCGATGGCGAGATGGTCGCCGTCGAGAACCCGCACGAGCTGACCGGTCGGGCGCACCGCCACGTGCGCGTCGAGCTCGGGGCGATGCCGGACGTCGACACCATCGGCATGATCGGGAACGTCCCGGGCGTCGAGGACCTCCAGGCGGATCCCGATCGCCCGGTCCTGCGGTTCACCGTGACCCGGAACATGGACGAGATCGTGAAACTCCTGGCCCGTCATCCTGTGGTCTCGCTGGATGTCGAGCGACCGTCGCTCGAGGAAATCTTCCTGACCTTCTACGGCCCGCGCGAGAATGGAGGCGACGAATGACCACCGCTACGCACCCGGCGGCCGAAACGCGCCGCATCACGACCAACCCTCCCGAGAATCCGCTCCCCATCTACACCAGCCACGTGCTACGCAGCAGCTTGCGCACGGCGATCTTCTGGGCGATCGGTTTCACGCTCTATACGGTGCTGATCCTGGCAACGTTCCCGTCACTTCGTGATTCCGGCGCGCTGTCGATGGACACGTATCCGGAAGCGATCCTGGAAGCGTTCAACATCCAGGACATGACCGTGGTGACGAACTACCTCGAATCGCAGGTCACCAGCTTCGCGCCGCTCGTGCTCGCGTTCTTCCCGATCATGGCGTTCGCCGGAGCCATCGCCGGTGCCGAGGAGCGCGGCGCGCTGGACATCACGCTCGGCCCGCCCCTGCCACGACGGCACCTGGTGCTGGCGCACTGGATCGCCATCTCCGCCCTGCTGTTCGGGATCCTGCTGGTCACGGCGCTGGCAACCTGGGCCGCATCGTTGCTGATCGATGTCGACCTCTCGCTGGCACGGTCGCTGGAAGGTTTCCTGAACATCTTCCCGATCACCATCGCGTTTGGTTCCCTGGCGCTGGCGCTGTCCGCACGGCTCCGGAGCCGCGGGGCCGTGATCGGCATCTCGTTCGCGGTCGTCTTCCTGATGTACCTGATCGACGTGGTGGGGAAGATCTCGACCGATCTCGCGGACCTGCGCTGGGTCTCGGCGTTCCGCTACTACGGGAGCGCGCTGATGGACGGCATGGACTGGGGCAACGTCGCGATCCTGCTCGCCGTGTCGGTCATCCTGCTCGGGGCGGCGATCGCCTTGTTCGAGCGGCGGGATATCTATACGTAGAAGGGCATCATCCTCTACCCGTCATCCCGACCAGGATGGCCCGCTTCGCGGCTCGGGATGACGGGGCTGTCAGGTCGCGTGGAAGGTGACGCCGCTATTCCAGAACCGAGGCCCGGACCGTGCATCGTATAGTGAACGGAGTTATCCAGGCCTCGTACGGAGCATCGGCTTGACCCTCGCCATCCAAACCCACGACCTCACCAAGTCCTACGGCGCCAATCGCGGTATCCGCAACGTCAACCTCTCGATCGAGCAGGGAGAGATCTTCGGCTTCCTTGGCCCGAACGGCGCCGGGAAGTCCACCACCCTGCGCACCCTGCTCGGGTTCATGAAGCCGACAAGCGGCCGCGCCGAGATCTTCGGGATCGACGTGCACCGGAACCGGCTGGACGTCCTCGACCGCGTCGGGAACCTTCCGACGGAATTCACGCTCGAGCGCGGCATGACCGGACGGAAGATGGTCCAACTCTTCGCGGATTTCCGCGGGCTCACCGATCTCTCGTTCGCGGAGGAGATCGCGGAGCGGCTCGACGCAGACCTCGATCGTCCGATGCGCAAGCTCTCGCGGGGCAACAAGCAGAAGATCGGCATCGTGCAGGCGATGTTCCACCGGCCGGACGTCATCATCCTTGACGAGCCGACCGGCGGGCTGGACCCGCTGGTGCAGGAAAGCTTCATCCAGCTCCTGATCGAGGCAAGGGAGCGCGGCCAGACGATCTTCTTCTCCTCGCACGTCCTCTCCGAGATTGAACGCATCGCCGATCACGTCGGCATCATCCGCGACGGCGAGATGGTGGCCGTCGAGCGGCCGCACGACCTGACGCGCCGGGCGCATCGTCGCGTCCATGTCCGGTACACGCACCCGCTCCCGGCGGGGGAGGTGGCCGCGCTTGAGCGGATTCGTGGCGTGGAGAAGCTGGCGGTGAACGGCCAGGAGATCAGCTTCACGATGGCCGGCGACGTCAACGAGACAATGCGCGTAGTCCAGCGGCATCCCATGGAATCGCTGGACGTCGAGCGGCCTTCGCTGGACGAGATCTTCCTCACGTTCTACGGGCCCGGCGCGAGCGGGGGCTCGCGATGAGCCGCCCGAACACGCTCCTGATCTACACCCGGTACCTGCTCGGGCGCTATGCACGCACGGGGATGTGGTGGGCGCTGGTGATGAGCGTCTACGTCACCGCCCTGATCATCGTCTACCCGACATTCCGGGACAGCGGGACGTTCGACCTCGACCGGTTCCCGGAATTCATCGTCGAGGCGTTCGATATCCCGGACATGACGCAGCTGACGTTCTTCCTCGAGCAGCAGATCTTCGGGAACCTGCCGCTGATCCTGCCGTTCTTCCCCATCTTCGCCTTTGCCGGGGCGATTGCCGGCGCGGAAGACCAGGGAGCGCTCGATATCCTGCTCGGCAACCCGGTGCCGCGTCGAAACGTGGTCCTGGCGCACTGGATCGCCGTGAGCGTGGTCCTGCTCGGGATCGTGCTGGTGTTCGGCGCGGTTTCCTGGACCATGGCGCAGGTCATGGACCTGGAGTTCACGATCGGGGCGGCGTTGCGTGGCGTGCTGAACCTGCTCCCGATCTCACTCGCGTTCGGGACGCTTGCGCTGGCGCTCTCGGCGACGCTCCGCAACAGCGGCGCGGTGATCGGCATCGTCTTCGCGCTGATCTTCCTGATGTTCCTGATCGACGTCCTTGCGAACCTCGTCCCCTCGCTCGAGTGGCTGGGTCGGTTCTCCGTCTTCCATTACTACGGGCGCGCGCTGACCGAGGGTTTCCCGTGGGCATCCGCGCTGGGGTTATCCGCGCTGGCGATCGGACTGCTGGGGCTGGCGGTCTGGCTGTTCGAGAAGCGGGATATCTATACGTAGCACCGAATAAGCGGAACCCCGGCCACCACTGGGCCGGGGCTACCGGGATTCACGCCTGATCAGATGTCGTCGCGGGTATTACACCTGCATGATGAGGAACCGGGCGCCGGTTGGATCGGCGACGGACGCCCAGCGGCCATGCGAGGAGTCGACCGGCGGCGACAGGACCTTTCCGCCGTTCGCGTCGACGTAGCGGACCGCCGCATCGATATCGTCCACGCCGAAGTAGATGACCCACTGGGGCGGAACGCCGTCCGGGAACATGCCGGTCCCGTCAAAGATGCCGGCATGGGCGTCGCCATCGACGTTCAGCGTCTTGTAGGTCATCGCGTGGGCGTCTTCCGACCCATCCGCGATCTCGACGTCGAGGACCTGTCCGTAGAACGATTCCGCCGCAGGGACGTCCCGCGTCATCAGCTCGAACCAGACCGGCGCGCCCGGCTGATTGACCAGACCAAAGCCGCGATGGGTGCCCGGTTGCCAGATTCCGGAGACCCCGCCGGTCGGGTCGGTGAACATCGTCATGCTGCCGGCATCGGCGACCTGCATGACGTCGAAGAGCAACGTACCGCCCGCGTTCCGCACCGACTCCGATGCCTTTTCAACATCCTGCACCGCGAAATAGAGGTTCCACGCGTCGGGGACATCCGCCTGCGCGGGATCCATCTTCGGGCTCATCGCGGCGACCAGCGCGCCGTCCTTGCTCATATTCGTGTAGTGGCCGAACGCCTCGCCGGTGCCGGACGGCGCCCAACCGAACAGCCCGCCGTAGAAGCCCTTTGCCCGATCGAGGTCTGACGTCGAGAGATCGAGCCAGCACGGCGCTCCGTAGATTGCATCCTTCCGTTTCGGCATGCTTCCTCCTGATTCATCGTGAGATTCATGCTGGAAAAAGAACGGAGCCCGCGCATAAGGCGGGCTCCGTCATGGCATATGTGACCCTATCCGGCAGGCTGGACGCTCGTGATGACGAAGGCAGCGCCCATCGGGTCGGTCACGGTGGCCCAGCGCCCATAGGGGGAATCGGCAATCGGCGTGATGACCTGTCCGCCCTGCTCCTCGACGGACCGAACAGCCCCATCGATATCGTCGACGCCGAAGTAGACGCTCCAGTGCGGCGGGACCTCGTCCGGCAAGACACCGGTCACGTCGTACAGGCCGGCCTTTTCCTGACCGTCGACATTGAGCGTCCGGTAGGCGAAGTCGTCCTCGCCGGTGTCCATCTCCACGACCTCGGGTCCGAAGACCGTCGAGTAGAACGTCGATGCGCCCTCGATGTCGCGCGTCAAGAGCTCGAACCAGCACGGAGCGCCATGCTCGCCCCAGACGCCGAAGCCGTTGAAGGTGTCCGGCTGCCAGATTCCGACCGCCGAGCCGGTCGTATCGAAGAGAATCCCCATTGTGCCGAGGTCACCGACCGCTATCGGCTCGAACAGGCTCTGGCCACCGGCGGCGGTAACCTTCCCGATCGTTGCGGCGGCGTCCTCGACACCGAAGTAGATGGTCCATGCACTCGGCTGGTCGGCCTGCTCTCCGGTCATCTGCATCATGCCGCCCACCGGGACGCCATCCTTGCTCACGATGCGATAATTCCCGAAGTCGTCACCCGTGTCCATGGCGGTCCAGCCAAAGAGGGTCCCGTAGAAATCCTTCGCCTTCGCGATATCCGAAGTGCCGAGATCCACCCAGCACGGCGATCCGATGGCGACCGTTTCCTGCTTTGGCATCGAGGTCTCCTGTCCATGGTCATCAGCCCACCGCCAATCCCGGTGACCGGCAGCACACGCACGCAGTCATGCCTGCGCCCCAACACTACGCCTCGATGGCGCCGGCGTGCTTCTTCAAAATTGCGAGAGGGCGAGCCGTGTGGCTCGCCCTCTCCGTCCCGGCGATGACATATCTAGGCCGTGACGAGGTCTTCGAGGTGCGGGACAGCGCTGATCTCGCCGATCGTCCATGTTTCACCGTCATGGAAAAGATCGGTTCGGCTGGTGTTGAGGATGACGCTCTTGCCGGTCCCGACTTCACCGTGCGAGATGGTGGCGAGGATCGCGTTGATGAGACCGCCGTGGCAGACGACGAGGATGCGCTGGCCGGGGCGTTCCTTCGCCAGGTCCTCGATGGCGTTCATGCCGCGCAGGGCGGAATCCTCCCACGTCTCGAGACCCGGCCAGTCGCCATCCGGGAACTTCGCCTCGCGCTCCTCGATCGTGAGGCCTTCGGCCTCGCCGTAGGCCCGCTCCATGACGCGCTTGTCGGGAACGATCTCCGACTCCGGGATCCCGATCGCGCCGGCGACGGCCTTCGCCGTGTCCATGGCGCGGGAGAGCGGGCTGGCGACGATGTGGTCCCAGGATTCGCCCTTCATCGACTCCGCGAGGGCGGCGGCCTGGGCGCGGCCGGTGTCGTTCAGCGGGATATCGGACGAGCCCTGATAGCGGGTCTGGACGTTCCAGTCGGTTTCGCCATGCCGGATGAGTTGGATGTGGGTTCGGGTCACAGAGTGCAGGTGCCTTTCGTGTCGATAAGCTGAATGTGCGTCGAATATCGGTCTGCGGCCGATCGGGCAGAGAGCTTCCAGCCATCCGCCCGTACGGAGCAGATTTAGTTGTTGGCCAGAGCGTGGAGCTTGCCGACCGCGATGCCGAGCCGCTCCATGAGCCGGTCCTTGCCGACGGCTTCGAGCGTCTCGAACAGGCCCGGCGACTGGGTGCGGCCGGTGGCGGCGACGCGGACGGGCATGAAGAACTGGCCGGGCTTCATCCCGAGCTCTTCCGCCATGGACCGCATGGTGGCCTCGGTGCCATCGAGATCGGCGAGGTCCATCTCCGGCAGCTTCGCGGCGAACGCCTCCAGCGCGGCAAGGGCCTGCGCCGGCTCGACCTTCTTCGGCACGAGCAGCGCGCTGTCGTAATCCGGCAGCTCGTCAACGAGGAAGTAGGACATCAGGTCCGGCGCGTCCGTCAGGAAGTGGATGCGGTCCTTGAGCAGGCCGGTCAGCTTCAGCACCTCGGCGTAGCGCGGATGCGTCTCGTCTTCCGGCCCCTGCTCGATCACGCCATCCTTCATCAGCCACGGCAGCACGCGCTTCGCGAGGTCCTCGACCGCGAGGTGGTGGTTGATCCACTGCTGGTTGAGCCAGTCGAGCTTCTGGCGGTCAAACGTGCTCGGCGAAGGCGAGACGTTCTCGAGGCGGAAGTGCTTCAGCAGGTCGTCGAAGGAGTAGATCTCGGTCTTGCCGTCGAGGCTCCAGCCGAGCAGCGCGAAGTAGTTCAGCAGCGCCTCGGGCAGGTAGCCAGCCTCGCGGAAGTCGTTCAGCGAAACGCCGCCGTGCCGCTTAGAGAGCTTGCCGCCGTTCGGCGAGAGGATGAGCGGCATGTGCGCGAAGATCGGCAAGTCCCAGCCGAGTGCCTTGTAGAGCTGGACGTGCAGCGGCGCGGTCGGGATCCACTCCGGTCCGCGCGTGACGTGCGTGATATCCATCTCGTGGTCATCGACGACGACCGCGAGGTGGTAGGTCGGGTAGCCGTCCGTCTTGAGGATCACGAGGTCCTCGAGCGTGTCGTTCTGGTAGACGATGTTGCCGCGCAGGAGGTCCGGCACGACCGTCTCGCCGTCGAGCGGCATCTTGAAGCGGATGACGTGGGTCTCGCCAGCGTCCAGCTTCGCCTGCACCTCCTCGGCGGAGAGGTTGCGGCAGTGCCGGTCGTAGCCCGGTGGGAGCTTGTTCTTCTGCTTCTCCTCGCGGACGGCCTGCAGGCGCTCCGGGGTGCAGAAACAGCGGTAGGCGTGGCCATTCTCGACCAGCCGCTCCGCGACCTCGGCGTAGCTGTGCTTGCGCTCGCTCTGGACATACGGCGCGTACGGGCCGCCGACGTCCGGCCCCTCATCCCACTCGAGCCCGAGCCAGCGGAGGCCGTCCATCAGGTTCTCGACCGAGCCTTCGATGAGTCGCTTGCGGTCGGTGTCCTCGATGCGGAGGATGAACTTGCCCGTCTTGCCCTCGCGCGGTGCCTGCCCGTGGGCGAAGAGCACGTTGTACATGACGAGGCGGGCGCCGCCGATGTGCAGCGAGCCGGTCGGGCTCGGGGCAAAGCGGACGCGAACCTCCTTGAGGTCCTCGGGGATGCCCTTCGGGCGCTCGGAAACGGTATCGGTCATACGGGATGGGTCCTCTCGTTGCTTTCGGGAAGGGGATGCGCGGCAATCGGCCGTTGCCGCGGAGTTTCACCGGTTAAGTATAGCGCTCATGGGAATTATGGCTGTACGGGCCGCGAATGCGAGGTGCGGCGGTACGGGGGCTATCCCAACCAGGGCGGACATCAGAGTCCGCCCCTACAGCGTCATGTCCGTCTCGGGTTCAACGCGAACAGCAGACGCTCGCCGTCGGCGCGGTCGATATGCGCGAGCGAGGTCTGGCCGCCACCGAGCCCGGCAGCCACGGCAACATGGAGCGTCGCCAGCCTCGCCCGGCGCTGGAGCGGGTTCGCGGTGATCTTCCGGTGCTGGACGCGACGCTTCGTCGTGACGAGGGTGCTCCGGGTGAACGACCGCGAGCGAAGG
>DATGPC010000037.1:0-16330 GCA_035305265.1 Thermomicrobiales bacterium
GGTGCGGGGCGTGCCGGGGCCCAGGAGTCGCCGCCCATCGTGCCGATTGGGCCGGAGTCCACGCTCGAGCCGATCGAGATCCAGCCGGACAGCGAGCTGCCGCCCGTCGAGGCCGACGCCATCGGTGGACAGGTCGACGCCGAGCCGGCAGGGGAAGGCGAGCTCTATTTCGCCCAAACCGGGCACAACCTTGGCGTTCCGTTCCTGACGACCTGGCAGACGCTGGGCGGGCTGGACGTCTTCGGCGCGCCACTCTCCGAATTGCGCTACATGGCCGATGTGAACGAGTCGCACCAAACGTTCGAGACGCTGACGCTTCGCTACGATCCCGATCTGGCGTATGAGAACCGGATCCAGGGGCTCGCGCTCGATGACCGGATGTTGCGCGAGGTCATCCCCTCCGGCGCGCGCCCGGCTGCAGGCGCGACGCCCGAGGTGAGCGGCGAGTTTCGCGCATGGTGGGAAAGCCACGGTGGTGTCAACATCATCGGGAATCCGGTCTCGGAGGCGTTCACCCGGAACGGGACGACGACGCAGGTCTTCGCGAACGCGATCATCGAACAGGGGGCAGACGGCAAGATCGGCTTGCGCCGGATCGGGCGGCAGTGGATCGTCGACAACGGCCTGGAGGAGGACGAGGCCTTCGTCCCGGCGCCGCCGAATCTTGGCGAGACGGCCCTGGTGCAGGCCGAGGGCGGTCTCCGGTTGCGGAACGGCCCGGGTACCGACTCGGAGGTGATCGTTGTCCTGCCGGACAATGCCTCGTTCATGGCCGTGGCCGGAGCCGAGGGCGACTGGATTCCTGGCTATGTCGATGGCTATTCCGGATGGGTGGCCGCCGAATTCCTGGTCGAGCCCGGCTCCGTCGTGCAGGAGAGCGCGGTCGGGACGAGCGACTGGCGGCTCGACGTCTGGCAGGGCATCGCACTCGGCGTGACGAATGTGCGTGCCGAACCGACGACGGCGAGCGCGACGATTCGCGAGCTGTACTCGGGCGAGCCGATCGTGGTCGTGGACTGGGTGCGCGGCGAGGAGGTCGTCGAGAACTCCTGGATCTGGGCCCAGCTCGAGGGCGGCGGCTATGTGTTCGCGCGGAATGTCGGGCGCTCGGCGCCGGTGGCTGCGCCGCCGATCACGGACGACATGCCGTGGGAAGGCAAGTGGATCGACGTCCACCTGACGCAGCAGCTGATGGTGGCATATGAGGGCCGGACGCCGGTCCGCGTCGCGGTCGTAACGACGGGCATGCCGGGGTGGGAGACGCCTCCGGGCTGGTTCAGCATCAACTGGCGGGTCGAGAACGAGACGATGACCAGCGGGGCGATCGGCGCCGAGTATTTCTACAAGCTCGAGAACGTGCTCTACACGCAGTACTTCACGAATCGCGGTCATGCCCTGCACTACGCATGGTGGCGGACGCCGGAGACGATCGGCCGGCCCGGTAGCCATGGGTGCATCAACATGTTGATGGACGACTCGCTCTTTTTCTGGAACTGGGCGACGATCGGCACGCCGGTCATCGTGCGGACGGTCTAGCGGGCGCATCCGTAAACGTCACCCCCGTACGTTCATTGGTGCCTGGTTTTCCGGCGTGGCATAGTGCATGGAGGTAACGTCCGACCCCGGGTTGGTGGGGTCGGTTCCGCCGTGCCGATGCGATTTCGGGCGGCCCGGACCAGGTACATGAACGAGGGACCGAAGCCATTTTCAACTGAGTGGCTCCATGCGCCCGCCCCTCCTCCGGAGCCACGGAAGCGATGGAACAAACGGGTCAACGAGCGCCTTGTATCGGCGTTGTCGTGGCTTCCCGGTGCCCGAGCCGCAACGCTCCTGACCGTGCTGATGTTCGTGGTCTTCGCGTCGTTCCTTGGCCGGCCGGCGAACCATACGCCGGAGCAGACCGTCGCGGCCGTACAGACGCCGGTGCCCAACCTCGTGTTCAACGATCATCCCGTCCAGGAAGATGATGAGGCGTCCATCTCGACCGACCGGATCACCGTGACCGAGGGGGATGGCAGTGGCCCGCTGTCGACGCCGACCGAGGAGCCGAAGCTCTCGCTCGACCTCGCGTCGCAGCCGGAGGTGCACGACGGCTCGTTGCTGCCGAAGAACCGCATCCTGCTCTTCTACGGCTTCCCGGGCGATGCCAACATGGGCATCCTCGGCGAGTACGACAATCAACGATTGCTCGAGATGCTGCGGGAGCAAGCGGCCGAGTACGAAGCCGCCGACCCGTCGCGGCCCGTGCTGATCGCCTTCGAGGTCATCGCGTCCGTCGCCCAGCCGGAGCCGATGGGGGATGGCAGCTACCTGCTGGATGCCCCGTCCACGACGCTGGACAGCTACACGGAGTTCACCGCCGCCAACGACATCCTGCTCTTCTTCGACCTGCAGATTGGCCGGAGAACCGTCCAGACCGAGGTGGAGGGGCTGCGTCGCTGGCTGGAGTACGAGCATGTCCACCTCGCGCTCGACCCCGAGTTCGCGATGGGTCCGGGCGAGGTCCCGGGCGATCACATCGGGTCCGTCAAGGCGGAGGACATCACCTGGACCCAGCAGTACCTGGCGGACCTGACGGCAAGCGCCGGGCTTCCCCCCAAGGTCCTGATCGTTCACCAGTTCACTGAATCCATGATCACCGAGAAGGACACGTTGGCGCCGGTTCCCGGCGTGCAACTTGTAGTGGAGTTTGACGGGTGGGGGTCGCCGGACCTGAAACGGAGCGGCTACGCTGTCACGATCGCCAATATGCCCATCGAGTACAACGGCATCAAGCTGTTCTACAAGCAGGACCAACCGCTGATGACGCCGCAGGACGTGCTGGATCTGTCACCGGTACCGGACCTGATCATCTACCAGTAGGACGCCCGGGAACATGACCGGGGACGTATATGCGAGAATGCGGGGCCATGGGAAAGATTTTTGATCTTGATCCGGAAAGTATGGAGCGGTTGCTCTCGACCGCGCTGGTCGGGCGGATCGCCTGCGCGTCGCCGAACGTGGCGGACGGGCAGCCGTTCATCGTGCCGCTGGCGTACGGCTACGACGGCGAGGCCGTCTACGCGGTCGGCCCGGTGGGCAACAAGATCCGGGTGATGCGCGACCAGCCGAAGGTCAGCTTCGAGGTCGACTCCGCCGAGGCGGAGGACCGGTGGCAGAGCGTTGTCGCCGAGGGCATCTACGAGGAGCTGGCCGATCCGGAGTCCCGCGAGCATGGCCTGTCCGTGATCTTCCGGGACGGACCTCGACCGTTCATCCCGGATACCCATGTCGTTTACCGGTTGCGCCTGGTTCGGAAGTCCGGCCGGTTCGAGGTGCCGGACGAAGAGGCGCATCTCTACGAGGCGACCGAGGCGGCAAGCTAACGTTCGAAAACAATACATATGACGACCCAAAGGGCAGCATCCACGCGGATGCTGCCCTCTTTTGTGATGAGGGCACGAGTATGAGCGTATCCCGGAAGAACCGAGGGTTGATATCGCAACTCTCTGTGATCCGGAGGAATCCGGAAGGAATGCCAGCGCATTGATTATGTTGGGTTGACGTATACCTCGTTGACGGTGCATCATGCTTAGTGCATTCATAAGACAGCGGTCACGGGACCGAGCAGAGACACGAGGCCGAGACGTATCGGTTTCATCGCGAGTCCAACGTTAAGTGCGCCATTCCATGTGGAATGGGCAAGAGGAGGACCCATCGTGAGCGATTTGCGTTTTATCCCGACCCCGGCGAACAAGCTGATGCAGGACGCGATCACCGGTCGCGCGACACGCCGTGAGCTGATCAAGCGCGGTTCGGCCCTCGGCCTTTCCGCCGTCCTCATGGACAAGATCCTGTTCGCGAACTCGGTCGGCGCCGCGGCGGCGTCGCAGGCATCCCCGTCAGCTGACCAGCCGGTCGGGTGGTCGATGGAGAAGCCGGAGTGGCTCGACGTCGACCTCAGCGGCCAGACCATCAACGCGATGTTCGGCTCGGACGGCCCGGGCGCGCCGTACGACCAGGCGATGTGCGACAAGTTCGCCGAGTGGACCGGCGCGACGGTCAACTACCTCAAGGGCGCCGAGTCCGCGACCGACCGCCTGACGTACATGACGCAGGCGCTCTCTGCCGGTTCCAGCGACTTCGACGTTGCCCAGATCGACGTGATCTGGCCCGGTATCATGAACCAGTGGGCCGAGGACCTCTCGCAGGAAGCGCAGGAGCTCGCCGAGGCCGGCAGCACCTTTTTCGAGCGCATCCTCGACAACAACACGATTGACGGCAAGGTCGTGTCGCTTCCGTTCTTCACGGACGCCGGCGTGTTCTACTACCGCACCGACCTGCTCGAGAAGTACGGCTTCTCCGCGGCGCCGGTCACGTGGACCGAGCTCGAGGAGATGGCTCAGACCATCATCGACGGCGAATCCGCCGAGAACAGCGCCTTCACCGGCTACACCTTCCAGGCCGCGGCCTACGAAGGTCTTACCTGCAACGGCCTCGAGTGGCAGTACTCCCAGGGCGGCGGCGTGATCGTCGACCCGGATGGCACGGTCACCGTGAACAACGAGCAGGCGGTGGCCGCGATCGAGCGTGCCGCGAGCTGGGTCGGCACCATTGCTCCGTCGGCCGTGACCGGGTACATGGAAGAGGATTCCCGCGGCGTCTGGCAGGGCGGGAACTGCGCGTTCCACCGTAACTGGCCGTATGTCTACTCCATCTCTGCGGCTGACGACTCCGACCTGCAGGGCAAGTTCGACCTCACCCTGATCCCGGCTGGCGACGGCGAGGGCGGACAGCACGCCGCGACGCTCGGTGGCTGGAACACCTTCGTGCCGACCTCCGCGGCGAACGTCGAGGGTGGTCGCCTCTTCGCGAAGTGGGTGGGCTCTGCCGAGCAGCAGTTCTCCCGCGCGATCGAGCGGTCCCAGAACCCGACGATCAAGGAAGTGTACGAGCGGCCCGAGGTCACCGAGGTCAACCCGTTCATGGAGAACCTGTACGACGTCTTCGCCGAGGGCTCGGTCGGCCGACCCTCCAGCGTCGCCCAGGACCTCTACGGCGAGCTCTCGATCGCCTACTTTACGAAGGTCAACGAGATCCTCACCGGCCAGCATGACGATGTTGCGGCGGCGATGGAAGACCTTGCAGGCGAGCTCGACGACATCATGCAGGACGTCTAGTCCGGCCTGAAACACGACGTTGAGAGAGAACCCGGGAGCGTTATCGGCGCTTCCGGGTTCCCCGATCAGGACAGGTTCTGGACCAGCGTCACGAGGGCCTCGGGCGTTGGATGAAAGGAACGATCAATGGGAGTAGAGGGGCGACAGCTCGACGCGGTGGCGCTCCCCGAGCAGCGCAAGCCCGACCAACCCAGCCGTTGGCGCAAGGTTGGCTCTCCACGGTCGAAATTCGGACGCCAGCAGGAACGCCTTGGCTGGATGCTGGTGGCGCCGTCCGTCCTGGTTGTGGTGCTGGTCGCGATCTATCCGTTGATCATGAGCTTCTACTACAGCACCACGAACTACCGGCTCACGCGGCCCGACCGGATCCGGAACGTGGGGCTGGAGAATTACCGGGAGCTGTTCGCCGACACCGTCTTCCTGAACGCGCTGCAGAATACATTCATCTTCACCATCGTCGCCGTCCTGCTCGAGACGATTCTCGGGATGATCATCGCCCTGACGATCCACTCCAACTTCAAGGGGCGAGGCCTGGTCCGGACGTCGATGCTCGTGCCGTGGGCAATCCCGACCGTCGTCTCGTCTTTGCTCTGGGGCTGGATGCTGCATGACACCTATGGTGTCGTGAACGAACTGTTCCGCTTCCTGCGAATCGACGTCCTGCTCGAGAACCTCGGCGTCGTCGAGGAGTACGGCAACTTCGACTGGGCCGGGAACACCAGTACGGCGCTCGGATCGGTGATTGCGGTTGACGTCTGGAAAACGACCCCCTTTATGGCGTTGTTGATCCTCGCCGGCTTGCAGGTTATCCCCGAGGACGTCTACGAGGCGGCCCGCGTGGACGGCGCCAGCAAGTGGCAACAGTTCTGGCAGATCACCTTGCCGCTGCTGCGTCCGGCGCTCCTTGTTGCGCTGATCTTCCGGACGATGGCGACCTTCCGCGTTTTCGACATGATCTATGTGCTGAAGGGGTATGCGACGGAGACGATGTCCGTTGCGGTCTATACACACCGCGAGGTCATCGCCTCGCAGAAGGTAGGGTACGGATCGGCCTCGGCCGTCGTGATCTTCCTCATCATCGGCCTGATGGTTCTCGGCTACACGCGCCTGATTCGGGTCGAGGAGGGATAGCATGGCAACCACAACGACCAAGAACGGGGCCGGGTCCGCCTCCCGGACGCCCCTGATCAAGACCTCGCAGGACGAGCTGGACAGGATCCGCAGCTCCTACCAGCAGAAGTCGAACATCAATCTGGGACGGGCCGTCGGACGCGTCGGGTTCTGGCTCCTGATCGTCATGATCCTCCTGTACACGCTCTTCCCGTTCTACTGGGCGATCGTCTCTTCCCTGAAGACCACGCAGGAGGTCGTCCGCACGCCACCGACCTTCTGGCCTGAAAACCTGACGTGGGAGAACTACCGGACAGTCTTCGAGAACGATATGTTCCTGAAGTCCCTCCGAAACTCCACGATCGTCTCGGGATCGGTGGTGATCCTGTCCCTGCTCTTCGGCACGGTCGCGGCGTACGCGATGGGACGTTTGAAGTTCCGCGGACGCTCGCCGGTGCTGTACCTGATCCTTTCGATGACGATGTTCCCGGGTGTGGCGATCCTCGGTTCGCTGTTCCAGTTGATGCGCGATTTCAACGCCTTCAACACCCTGTGGGGACTGGTGATCGTGTACCTGACGTTCTCGCTCCCGTTCACCATTTGGGTGCTGACGAACTTCTTCCGCGCCATGCCTGGCGACCTGGAAGAGGCCGCGCTGGTCGACGGCGCGACGCCGCTCCAGGCGCTGCGGCAGATCCTCATCCCGATGGCGGTTCCGGGCATGGTGACGACCGGACTCTTGGCGTTCATCGAGGCGTGGTCCGAGTTCCTCTACGCGCGCTCGTTCACGCTGACGGACCGGGCGAAGACGGTGCAGGTGGCGATCTCCGAGTTCACGGGGAATACGCAGTTCGAGCAGCCGTTCGCGGTCCGCATGGCGGCGGCGGTCGTGGTGACCATCCCACTGCTGATTGGCGTGCTGCTGGTACAGCGTCGGATCATCTCCGGCCTGACGGCTGGCGCCGTGAAGGGGTAGGGGCCAACCTGTAACGCCGGACCTCGTGTCCGGCGTTACAGCAGAGTGGCGCCACACACCGGCCGCAGTTGCGAGGTGCGGCGGTACGGATCGAGCTGCATACAAACGGCCCCGGGCACAATGCCCGGGGCCGTCTTGTGTTGGGAGGAGAGCCTGCGACCCTCCGCCGATACGATTCGCCGTAATTACCCCTGGAGAGCGTTGATCTCTTCCTGGTAGCGATCGAGGGTGGAGGCGACGTCAGCGTCACCCGTCACGATGTCGTTGAACGCATTGGCGAGGATGTTCTCGACATCCAGCCAGTACGTGAGGTTCGGACGGGGCTGCGTCACCTCCAGGGCCTTCGTCACGGTCTCGAAGTATGGCTGCTGCCACTCCTCGACCTGGCCGAGAGCGTCGTCGCGCATGGCGGCCCAACCGATGCGGGCGGTCAAGAGCTCCTGGACCTCGCGGCTCATCCAGAGACGAGTGAAATCGAGCGCCATGTCGCGGTTCGGCGTGCCAGAGACGATACCGAAGACGTCGCCACCGAGGACGAGCGCGTTGCCCGCCGGGCCCTCCCAGCCCTCGTAGGCGAGGACTTCGGTCTTGCCGCCTTCGCCGACGATCACGTTGACGCCGAACGGCCAGTTCTGCGCGAGCACCACACTCTCGTTGAGGATGTAGGTGTTGGTCGTGTCGAACGTCGCGGTCGGGTACTGCGGCGTGAGGTACGGCTTGAGATCCTGCATGAACTGGAAGGCCTGCTGGCCCGCCTCGTTGTTGATCTCGAGCGGATCACCACCGGCTTGCCACAGGAACTGCGTGACGGTGACGCCCACCGGTCCGGGCGCAACGCCCTGGATGGAGATCTGTCCGACGCCGGCCGCTTCCTGGATGGTCTGGCCGACGGAGAGCAGCTCGTCCCACGTGGTGGGCGGCTCGACGCCGTACTCCTCGAACTTCGCGGAGTTGTAGTAGGTGATCTGGACGTTCGGGCGCGCCGGGAGGAAGTAGTACGTGCCGTCGAACTGGAGGACCTCCTTGAGGGCCTCGATGGTCGCGCCGGGCATGATCTCCTCGGCGTCCGCGATCTCCTCGACCAGGTTGCCGTTCACGAGCGGCGCGAGGCTGTTGTTGTCCATTACGAGGAGGTCGATCTGGATATTCCCGGCTTCGACCTGGGCTCCGAGGGTATTGACGACGTCCTGCGCCTCGATGTTGACGACGTCGATTTCGCCGCCGGTCATCTCGGTGAAGCGGCTCACGACTTCCTCGTTGAAGACCTGTGCTTCGGACTCGGCCATCGCGATCGAGACGCGGAGCGTTTGGCCAGACCAGTCACCGAGGGTCAGCTCTTCATCCTCGGCGGGGGATGCGGCGGGCGTCTGCCCCACGGCTCCACGGGCGCCGAGCGCGGCGGTGAGGACCGGTACGGAGATCCCGAGAGCGCCGGCCTTCTTCAGCATGTCCCGGCGGTTGAGGCCGCCATCCAGATACTCGGAAACCAGGTTCCGTGCCGTATCATGCTGCTTCGCGAGCAAATCTCGATCGAACATATACCCTCCTTCAGGGTCTGCGGGGTGTCGGGACATCCGGCCCCCGCGCACGCAAATTCGATGTTCCCCGGGCTGTTTTACCCCTTCACCGCTCCGGAAAGTGTCCCGCTCTGGATGTACCGCTGCAGGAACAGCGTGATGATAAAGACCGGGATCGTCATCAGGACCGAGAAGGTCGCGACGTCGGTCACATTCCCGCGGTTCGAGTAGTAGTACGTGAGCAGCGGGAGCGTATCCTCCGTGACGAACAGGTAGATCGCGTAGAGCAAGTCGTTCCACGAATCCAGCCAGGCGAACATCGCCGCAACCGCAATACCTGGAAGGGCCAGTGGCATCACAACACGTCGTAAGGTCGTGAGTTTTCCTGCCCCGTCCACCGAGCTCGATTCTTCGAGATCGATAGGTATCGCCTGGAAAGAACCTATCAAAATCCATGCCGCAAGGGGAAGTGTGCGGATGAGGTGGGCGAGGATCAGGCCCGGGTCGGTATCGTTCAGTCCCCAGCTGAAGAATCGCTCGGCGATCGGCGTCGCGATGATCACTTCCGGGAACATGCGGGTGAAGAGCACGGCCAGGATGATGGGGTATTGGTAGTTCCCCGGCATGCGCGCGATGACGTAGGAAAACGGCGCCGCCAGCAGGATCGCGAGGATCGCCGTGCCGGTCGCGACCGTAAGGCTATGCATGAGCGGGTCGCCGACGACCGACCACTGCGCCAGGCGATCCCAGTTGTCGAATGTGGGGTTCTCGATCATGTAGCTCGGGCGCGGCGCGGTGGCCTGTGCCAGCGTGCTGACCGATGTCTTGATCAGGATATAGACCGGGAAGAGGACCAGGAGCGTTACCAGGGCCGCGAAGAACCAGAACACGAACGTTCCGACCTTGAAGCGGCGCCGGGATCCTGCCGGGCGCTGGTCCGATGTGGTGACGGCGACTTCGGCGGAACTCATTTCTCGTCTCCTCCTCTGCGTTCGACCAGGAAGAAGTAGGCGATCACGAAGACGACGATCATCAAGAGGAGGATGACCGCGGCGGCGGACGCCAGGTTCACGTTCTGGGCGCGATATTCCGTGTACACGAACGAGCTCATCACCGGGATGGCCTGGCCGCCGAGGACCATGGCGATGTCGAAGATGCGGAAGGCGTCGATTGCGCGGAGGATGAGCGCCATCGTGATCGCCGGCATCAGCAGCGGCAGCGTCACGTCCCGGAACTTGCGCCAGCCACCGGCGCCATCGACATCGGCGGCCTCGTAGACATCACCCGGGATGCTCTCGAGACCGGCGAGGAGGATGAGCACCACGAGCGGCAGGGCTTTCCAGATATCGGCAAGGGCGATGATGAACATGCCCCGGATGCCGCTTTGTTGCCAGTAGACCGGGATATCGACGAGGCCGACATCCATCAGGAACCGGTTGAGATAGCCGTTGAACCCCACGATGTAGAGCATCGCGGCACCGGCGACGATTGTCGGCACGCCCATCGGGATCAGGACGATCGAGCGGAAGATGCCCCGGCCGTGAAACTCACGGGAGAGCATGAACGCGATGCCGAGGCCGATCAGCATCTGCAGGGTGACACCGATGGCCGTGATGCCGATCGTATTGACGAAGGCATCGTTGAACTGGCTCCGGTTCATGATCGTCCGGTAGTTGTCCAGCGTGACTTCGTTGGTGTTCTGGTTGAGGAAGCTCCGGACGATCGATTCCGCAACCGGATAGAACATGAAGAACACCAGGTACACCACGAACGGGAGCACCATGATGATCTCGAGCCGGTATTTCTTGACCTTGCCCCACATGGACCTGTCAGGCGAGTACGGCTCGCCGGCGAAACCGTCACCAGTCCCCGGCGATTGCGCCTGCACAGTTGCAACACCCTGTGCCATCAGTATTCCTTTCACTCCCCGCCCGGACCGGACCCCTGACCGAGGTCGGCCGGAACACACGTGAAATCCGTTTGCCTTCCAATCGGAAGAATCATGCCGTGTCTATTCGCATAACGCGAGCCGTGACTTCGGGGGAGGGGAGGCGTTACCGGGGCCGGTTGAAGTCCTTCAGGATGAGCTGGAGGCGCTCGATTCCGTTCCACTGGTTGATGTCGAGCGTGCCGGCCAGGTCGACCTCTGTCGCGCCACGAAGTTCATGCTCGCGGAAGGCGCCGCCCCAGAGGATCGCCTCCATCTCGCGGCCGCGCGTGCCAACGGTGATCTTGAGATGCTTGCGCTCGCCACGGCCCATGGTGCGGACATCGCGAACCCGCGCGTTCTGGATGCCGAAGATGGGGAAGGGGTTGTCCTGCCCGAACGGCTCGAGAACGCCAAGCGATCGGACGACGCTGAGCTGTTGCGCGCGCTCGGGAAGCCAGGCATGCAGCCGAAGCTGTGGCGGCTGGGGTAAGGCGAGCTGCTGCTCCGCAACGGCCCGCGTGACCGTGGCCACGAACGGCTCGTAGTTCTCCAGCGGCAGGGAGACGCCGACGGCGCCGGAATGGCCGCCGTAGCGATCCAGCAGGTCCGCCGCCGGCTCGATCAGGCGCAGGAGGTTCACGCCGGGGACACTGCGGCCGGAACCGCTCAGCATCCCGTCCTCTTCGTGCATCACGATGGCGGGGACGCCCATCTGCTCGGTGATCTTCGCCGCGATCGGCCCGACGAGGCCCTTTTCCCAGTACTTCCCGTAGAGCGCGAAGAAGGGGCGAGTCTTCCAGTCTGGCATCGCGAGGATCCGGGCCGAGACGTCCTGCAGGATGATGTCGGTTCGCTGCTTCCGGTCGCTGTTCCAGCGCTCGATCTGCATCGCGAGCCGGTCGGCGGTGACGTCATCTTCGGCGAGCAGGAGATCCAGCGCCGCGCGAGGGGAGGAAACGCGCCCGGCGGCGTTCAACCGCGGCCCGAGGCCGAAGGAGATGCGGTCGGCCGTCAGTGCCGATGGCTCGATCTGGCCATGACGGAGCATCGCGCGGACGCCGGGCCGGTGCGCCTGTCGAAGCATCGCCAGGCCGTGATTCACGAGTGTTCGGTTCGCGCCACGCAGCGGGCCGACGTCAGCGACCGTGCCGAGTGCGACGAGGTCGAGCATGCGCGCCGGGTCGTCGCCATCGAGGCGCGCGACCGGATAGCCCATCTCCAGCAGGCCAAGGGTAAAGAGCCAGGCGACGCCGACGCCGGTCAATTCGCGGTAGACGCCATCGTCGCGGAGCTGCGCGCTCACGAGGATGGCGTTCTCCGGTCCCGGCGTCGAGAGGGAGTGGTGGTCGAGGATGATGACATCCATGCCCAGCGATTGCGCCACGGCGACAGCTTCGAGGTCGTTGGTGCCACAATCGACGGCGATCATCAGCTTGGCGCCGGCCTCGGCCAAGAGGCGAACGCCTCGCTCGCTGACGCCGTAGCCGTCCTTACGCTCGGGCACGAAGGTCGTGATGTGGCCGTCACCGAGGATCGAGCGGAAGACGCGATCGAGCAGGGCGGCGGAGGTAATGCCGTCGGCGTCGTAGTCGCCGAAGACGCCGATATGCTCGCGGTTTTCGAGCGCGCGGGCGGTGCGGGCGAGGGCATCGCCCATGTTGGGCATCAGGGTCGGATCGAGCGCGTCCGGCTCGTCGCGACTGAGGAACGCATGGGCCGCTTCCGGCGTCCGGATGCCACGACGGTAGAGGAGCGAGGCGATCAGGCGGTGTGGATGGAGTGACAGGATGTCGAAATCATCCGGGATCGGCTCTGGCTCGATCCAGACGGGACGTGGACGCGGAATTCGGGTGAGCGGCATGCGGATGTCCGGGTGCTTAGAGGGCGGATGGTCGTTTCTGGATAGGATCGTACCACGGGCTCGCCGGAGTGTCCGTACGGTCGCTCTCCGGTCGCAGCTGCGAGGGGCGGCTGGACGGGGAACGCGACGCGGATGTGAGACGCGGCGGCCCCCCGGGGCCGCCGCGTCTCGTGGATGACCTTGATGCGTTGTCCTAGAACTCGAGCACCATGGTGATGATCTCGAACGGGCGGACGGTGAACCGGAGGGTGTTGCCGTCCACCTCGATGTCGGCGCCCTCGGCGTCCTCCTCGAGGAGGTTCGTCCGGTTCACGCTCTTCACCGGGCGGTCGAACGTCAGCGACGTCTCGCCCCGGATGCCGTGCGGCTCGTATACGCGCAGGGTAAGTCCGTTGCGGTCATGCGCCTTCTTCAGCGCGCCAAGACCGAGCACGACGCCGTCGTTGCGGACGAACGGATCGGACGGCTGGGCATCTGCCCCAACGGGGACGGCGACCATCGGCGCGTTCAGCGCGCGGGCTTCGGCGGTCACGTTCGCGTCGACCCAGTCACCGACGTGCGGGAAGAACGCGTAGGTGAAGTCGTGCTCGCCCTCGTCCGCGAACGGATCCGGGTGCATGGCGCCGCGAACGAGGCTCATGCCGAGCACGCCGTCGACGGCGCTGTGGCCGTATTTCGCGTCGTTCATCAGCGCGACACCGTAGGTCGGCTCCGAGAGGTCGACGAAGCGATGGGCACTGACCTCGAACCGCGAGCGCTCCCACTGGGTGTTCATGTTCGTCGGGCGCTTGTGGACGCCGTACATGGTCTCGAAGATGCCTTCATGGGTGTGGACCGTCGTCGGGAACTTCGTCCGGATCAGCACCATGCGCTCGTGCCAGTCGATGTGCGTCTTGATCTCGACGCGGCTCGACTCGGCCATGAGGCGATAGGTCTGGACGAACGTCGAGTTGTGCCAAGTGCGTGTGACGCGGACGGCAACGCGCAGCGGGCCCTTCTCGATCAGCTCGATGCTGTCGACGCCGGCGATCTCCTCGCCGACCACTTCGTAGGTCTCGTCGATGTCCCACGCGTCCCAGGCGCGGGGCTTGTCCATGTACGCCCAGAGTTGGTTGCCGCGATCCTTCAGCGTCTCGCGGTCGACGCGCTTGTCGAAGACGCTGTGGAGGGTGCCGTCCTCGCCGATCTCGACGCGGACGAGCGCATTCTCGAGGACGAAGCCCTTGCCGGATGCCTTCGCGCTGACCGCTTCGGAGAAGGCGAAGGAGTCGGACGTCTCGCTGGTGCCGGAGATGATGCGCGTCTCGAACCCGCCCAGCTTCTCCGCCGGGTTGTAGAGGAGCACGCCTTCCTCGACCGGCTGCTGGTGCGCGCCGCTGACCTCCGAGCCGGCGGGCAACGTGGCCAGCAGGGGCCGGTTGTCCATGGTCGGGTTGACGATGGCGAATGCGCCCTCGCCGTCACCATAGTGCGCCTTGATCGCCTCGTCGCGGACGCTGGTCGCCGTCTCGACGACGCTGGTCAACTGCGGGATGGTGTCCTGGTAGACCTCGTTGATCGAGGACCCGGGCAGGATGTCGTGGAACTGGTTGTAGAGCAGGTCCTGCCACTTCGCGTCGAGCGTCTCGACCGGGACCTCGCGCCCGCTCAACGACGCCAGCGCGGCGAGGGCCTCGGCCTCGACGAGCCGGTGCTCGCCTTGCCGCATGAGCTGCTTGGTCTTCGCCTGCGTGGTGAGGGTCGCGCGGTGCAGCTCGAGGTAGAGCTCGCCGACGTACGTCGGGATGCCCTCGACCGGGAGGCTGGCGAAGAAGTCCTCGACCTTGCCCATCTCGAGGCGCGGGAGCATCGGGAAGTCCTTGATGCGCTCGTACTTCTGGAGCATGTCCTCGCTTGGGCCGCCTCCGCCGTCGCCCCAGCCGAAGGAGAGCAGGGTCTGGTCGTGCCAGCGCTTGCCGGCGAAGTTCTTCCAGGTGTTGTAGGTGGCGACCGGCTCGATCAGGCCGTTGTAACCGCCTTCGGGATTGTTGAAGGTGTGCGTCAGGACCTTGCTGCCGTCGATGCCCTCCCACATGAAGAGGTCGTACGGGAAGGGGTTTGCCTCGCTCCAGGTCACCTTGATGGTGAAGAAGTTCTCGATGCCGCCACCGAGCAGGATCTGCGGCACGGCGGCGGAGAAGCCGAAGACGTCCGGCAGCCATGCCGTCGTGTTACGGACGCCGAAGGCGCGCTCGAAGTAGCGCTGGCCGTAGAAGAGCTGGCGGACATAGGCCTCGCCGCCGCTGACCTGGCTGTCCGGCTCGACCCACATGCCGCCGACCGGCTCCCAGCGGCCTTCCTTCACGCGCTCCTGAATCTGCTTGAACAGCTCCGGATCGTCCTGCTCGATCCAGGCGTATGCCTGCGCGGAGGACTGGTTGAAGATGAAGTCATCGTACTTCTCCATCAACCGGATCTGCGTGGACCAGGTGCGGCGGGCCTTGCGGCGCGTCTCGGCGACCGGCCACAGCCAGGCGAGATCGATATGGGCGTGGCCGGTGAGCATGATGCTGCCGACCGGCGGGTACTTCTCGCGCAGCTCGGCGATCCGCTCCGCGATTACCTCGCGGGCACGATCGCAACCGACCAGCGCTTCCTCCGAGAGCGGTTCGAGCTCGCCTTCGGCCGGTGGGACGTGCCAGATGCCGGAGACGACGAGGCTGCCCTGGTAGCCGGGATGGCCGTAGTCGCCCAACCCGACGCTGTGGGTGTTGCCGCCGGTGACGTCGCCGGACACGAGACGGGTCTTGGTGACGTCGGTCCCGGTGGGCCATGCCGGGATGAATTCACCGTAGGCCTCGTCGACGACATCGAGCAGGTGCGGCAGGATCTCATGATCCTTGAGCTGCTTCGCCGCGCCGACGATCAGCTGCAGGTCGGTCTCGAGCGCACGCACCCGATCATGCGGGACGGCCAGGAGCGCCCGGCCGATCGACGGGGCGTGGACATGGGAGCCGAACATACCCTTCGGCATGACCTCGGCCTCGATCCGGATCGTCTCGCCACCGTCGGCGCTTTCGATGATCCGGTAGTCCTGGTGGAACGGGTTCAGGCCGTACTGCTTGCCCGGGGTGAACTGGACGAAGCCTTCACCGCCCAGCCAGAGCTGGACCTCGACCGGCTGGCCCTTCCATTCGTTGGGAACTGTCGCCTCGGCGGAGAGCCGGACCGGGCGATGCGGATCGACGACCGGCCAGGCGTCGCCACGCTTGAGCTGCGTGACCTCGCCATCGGCGCTGGTGAACGTCCAGTTCTCGATGGGTGCGACCATGGCGTTGCGCCACGCCCGGAGCTCCGGAAGCCAGCGCGCCTGTCGTTCGAGCCGCCGAAGGTCGTATTTATGGAAGTCTTCCACGATGGATTCCTCTCGCCAGCCGTTCATGGCTGGGCTTTTCTACGCGACGTCGCGTTTCGCGGCGAAGGCCGGTTCGAGACCGGCCTCCGTAGTCCGTTCGGGGCGAATGTACCCCGTATCGCATCGGATGTGAAGAACGGTTACCCCTTGAGGCCAGCCACCGAGATGCCTTCCGTGAACGTCCTTTGGAAGGACAGGAAGAGCACGATCACTGGCAGGACGATCAGTGTGGATGCCGCCATCAGCAGGTTGTACTGGACATCTCGCGCATTCGCCTGCTGGAAGAAGGTCAGGCCGATGGAGAGCGTGTAGTTGTCCTGGCTCTGGAGATAGATCAATGGACCCATGAAGTCGTTCCAGGCGCCGACGGCGGCGAAGATCGC
>DATGPC010000038.1:0-9748 GCA_035305265.1 Thermomicrobiales bacterium
CGGCGTCGAGCGGTCGATCACGCCGGGATCGATGGTCGGGCGGTTGTCGGTCGCCCAGCAGCAGACGGTCGAGATCGCGAAAGCGCTCTCGTTCGATGCCCGTGTCGTGGTGATGGACGAACCGACCGCCTCCCTCGCGTCCGCCGAGGTCGAGGCGTTGTTCGAGCGCGTTCGCGCCCTGCAGGAGCGCGGCATCGCCTTCATTTACATCAGTCATCGGTTGGACGAGATCCGCCAGATCACCCAGCGCATCACCGTGCTGAAGGACGGCGAGCTGGTCGGGACCGGCATGACGGACGAGATGTCCACCGGGCAGATCGTCTCGATGATGGTCGGGCGCGAGCTGTCCGACTACTTCCCGCCTTACGGCGATCCGGCGAGGGTCGGGGAGCCGGCGCTGCAGATCGAGAACGGCAGGAACGAACACGTCCATGACATCAACCTGACGGTCAGCCGGGGCGAGATCGTAGGCATCACCGGGCTGGAAGGTGCCGGGCGCACCGAGCTGGCGCGGGCGATCTTCGGCATCGAGTCGTTTACGTCCGGCACGATGAAGCTGGATGGCTCGGCAGTGCACCTGACGCATCCGCAGCAGGCGATCCGCGCCGGGATGGGTTTCCTGACCGAGGACCGCAAGACGGAGGGGCTGGTGCTCGGCCAGTCGATCAGCGACAACGCGTTGCTGGCACGGCGATCGGTCAATACCGGGAGCGGGGGAAGCGACCGGGAGATGGTGGTCAACGAAGCGCGACGGGTGGACCTGCGCGCCTCCGGACTCCACCAGCAGGCACGGTTCCTCAGCGGCGGCAACCAGCAGAAGGTCGTGCTGATGAAGTGGCTTGCCAGCGGCGCGCGCTTCTTCATCTTCGACGAACCCACGCGCGGTATCGACGTCGGTGCGAAGGCCGGCATCCATGAGTTGATGCGTGACCTGGCGAATGCTGGCGCGGCGATCCTGATGATCTCGTCGGAGCTGCCAGAGGTGATCGGTATGAGCGACCGCATCGTCGTGATGCGTGAGGGTACGATCGCCGGTGAGCTGCCATCCGGGGCGACGGAGAACGAGATCATGACGCTCGCGGCGCACACCGAAGAGGTGATCGCATGAGCGCAGCCGTCCCCTCCCCGCTCGAGACCCGCTCCATGCGGGACCGACTACAGGCGGCCGGCCTGTTCCAGATCTACGGTGTGCTGCTCCTCATCACGCTCGTCACATGGGGACTGATCATCGCGACGGGCGGCAACATCAACGTCACGAACACGCTCGTGCGCTCCGTCGCGCTGGGCATCGTCGCCGTGGGGCAGACGTACGTCATCCTCGGCGGGTCGCTGGACCTCTCGGTCGCCTACCAGGTGTCGGTCACCGCCGTGCTCGCATCGGTCGTCATGGATGGCGAGGTCTCGCGCATCCCGCTCGCGATCGTGGCGGTGATCGGCGTGGGCATCGTGATCGGCCTCGCGAACGGCCTGATCATCACGAAGCTCCACATCAACGCCTTCATCGCGACGCTCGGGATGTCATTGATCTTGCGAGGCATCCTCAACGCAGCGGTGGACAACTACGCCGGCGAGGTGCCGAAGGAGTTCCAGCGCCTCGGATACGGCACGTTCCTTGGCGTCCCGGTTTCGGTGCTCATGCTGCTCGCGGTTGTCGCGATCGGATGGTTCCTCCTGCATTACACGCGATTCGGGCATCATCTCTATGCGGTCGGGGCGAGCGAGGAATCCGCGCGTCTCTCGGGCGTGCGGTCGGACCGGGTGCTGATCCTCGCGCACGTCTTCTGCAGCGTCGCAACGGTGCTGACCGGTCTCTTCATCGTCAGCCGCCTCAGCGCCGGTGCGCCGTGGGTCGGGCCGGACGGCAACTATGACCTCGAGTCGATCGCGGCGGTCGTGCTCGGCGGTACGGCGCTCGCCGGCGGGCGGGGTGGCGTGCTTGGCACGTTTGCCGGCGTGCTGATCCTCGCGCTGCTCGACAATGCCTTCAACCAGCTCCAGGTGAACCCGCTGCTGAAGGACGTCGTGCGCGGTGTCATCATCATCGCGGCGGTCGCGGCGTATACCGTTCGCCAGCGCGGGAGGGTGCCATGAGCGCGGACGTGACTGCCCCGCCGACCATGCGCAGCTTCGATGAGGGACGGGGGCGACAATTCGGCCGGGCGATCTTCATGGCCGCTCCCGTGTTTGTCGTGCTCTTTGCGCTGTTCGTCTGGATCACGATCGAGAACCCGAACTTCACCAATCCACCCGTCTTCCTGATTTTCCTTCGCCGGGCGGCGCCGCTGATGATCCTCGCGGCCGGTCAGCTTTTCGTCATTATCAGCGGCGAGTTCGACCTCTCGATGGGCGCGCTGATCACGCTGGTGGTCATCCTCGCCGGTGACTGGATCGACGGCGACCCGTCGATGACCTGGCCGATTATTGCCGTGCTGCTCCTGATCGGGGTGGCCGTCGGGCTTGCGAACGGGGTCATCACGACTCGCCTGGGCGTGCCATCGTTCATCACGACGCTCGGCATGATGCTGATCCTGAGCGGATTCGCGCTCTGGTGGTCGGGTGGCACGCCGAAGGGCTCGCTGCCGGACAACTTCCGCCAGTGGGGGCGTACCGGCATCCAGGACGTGCCGTGGATCACCCAGCTCCCGTGGTCGGTCATCATCATGTGGATCGTGATGATCGCCTGCGTCTACCTCCTGCATTTCACCTCGTTCGGCAAGCAGGTCTACGCGACCGGCGGCAACCCGCGCGCGGCATTCTTCTCCGGCGTCAACGTCCCTCGCGTGCGCACGCTCTGCTTTGTCATCTCATCCGTGACTGCCGTCATCGCCGGCATCCTGCTCGGCGGGTTTGCAGGAGTCTCGCCCGACGCTGGCGGCGGCCTCGAATTCCAGGCGATCTCCGCCGTCGTACTCGGCGGAGCGGTCCTGGGTGGTGGCAGCGGCATGGTCATCCCCGCGATGGCCGGCGCGCTGACGCTCGAGGCGCTCTTCACCTTGCTCAACCTCCTGGGGCTGCCGAGCCCCCTCCGGTCCGTGTTCCAGGGCGTCATCATCATCGGCGCGCTCGGGATCGCGGCGTTCCGGGACCGCAAGACTCGCTAACACGCCGGATCACCTGATCGTGCGGAAGGAGGTGTACTCACGTTTCGACAGGGAAGGACATCGTTCGACTGGTTTGAGGCATCGTCGCCAAAGAAGGAGAACCGCATGTACCGATCAACGAGACGTCGATTTGCCATCCCGCGAGGGCTCGCCCTGCTGCTTGTCGCCCTTGTCGGCTTCGGGCCGGCATTGACCGCCGTTTCCGCTCAGGACAACCAGAACGAGTGGTTCGTGCAGGAAGAGTTCGACGAGCAGATGCGCCTGCGTGAGGTCGAGCCTGAGGGCCCGGCCGACCAGCCGTGGATCCAGATGATCGAGCCGGAGATGGTCGACACCTCCGAGTACACGGTCGAGCCCGGCTGGCATGTCTGTTTCTCCAACGCCAGCGTCGCTAACCCGTGGCGGGCCACCGGCTTCACCACGATGGAGGCCGAGGTCGGGCTGCATGAGGATATCGCGCAGTTCACCGTGCTCGACGCCGGCGAGGACTCCACCAAGCAGATCTCCGACATCGAGGACCTGCTGGGCCAGGACTGCGACATCCTGATCGTTTCCCCGGCGACCACTGCCGCGCTCACCCCGGCCGTCGAGATGGCCTGCGAGCAGCTGCCGGTGATCGTCTTCGACCGTGGTGTCGAGACCGACTGCCCGGTGACCTTCATCCACCCGATCGGCGGGTACGTCTTCGGCGCGATTGGCGCGGAATTCCTCGTGGACGAAGTTCCGGAAGGCGGCAACATCCTCGCGCTGCGCATCCTGCCGGGCGTGGACGTCCTCGAGACCCGTTGGGCCGCCGCCGAGCAGATCTTCAACGAGAACGGGATGAACGTCGTCGGCGTCGAGTTCTCCGAGGGCGACCGCGCGAACGTGAAGGCGATCGTGACGGATTACATCGAGCGCTACGGCCAGATCGACGGCATCTGGATGGACGCCGGGCAGGATGCCGTGGCGGCCGCCGAAGCCTTCGAGGACCTTGGCATGGAGGTGCCGCCGATCGTCGGTGAGGACCAGCAGGACTTCCTGCAGAAGTGGTCGGAGGACGGCCTGACGGCGATCGCGCCGACGTGGCCGAACTTCCAGTGGCGCACGCCGATCATCGCGGCGACGATGATCCTGTCGGGCGAGGAAGTGCCGTCCGAGTGGATCCTGCCGCAGCCGCCGATTACGGAGGCTGAGCTGGACCAGTATGTCCAGGAGAACATGCCGCCGCAGCATTATGCGCTGTGCGGCTGTGAGGACATGCCGGGCTACCCGGAGAACTGGGGCGGCGGGGAGTAATCTCGCCACGCATTGAAAAGGTGGGGACGTTACATCGGCGTGGCGTCTCCACCCACCAGGTGCCCTGCACCAGCACGTCGTCATCCTGACGGAATCGTTCTCCGAGAGGATATTCATGATCATCCCGCCCGTTGGCGCCAACCTGTGGATCTGGGACTCGCCGGTGACAACCGACGTCATCCGCCAACGTGCGCCGTTGGTGAAGGCGCTCGGCTTCGATGCGATCGAGCTGCCCCTGGAGGATCCGTCCGACTGGTCGGCGGCCGAGGTGCGCCCGATTCTCGAGGAGCACGGGCTAAAGGCTGGCGTCTGTGCGGCGATGGGGCCGGGCCGCGACCTCACGTCGTTCGACCGGAAGGTCGTCGAGGCGACGCAGGACTACCTGCGCGCCTGCATCCATCGCGCGGCGGAGATCGGCGCGACGGTGGTCGCCGGCCCGATGTACTCCCCCACCGGGCAGACGGGGCCGATCGACTTCTTCGCGCGGGAGCGGATCATCGGGGCTCTAGTCGAGAACCTTGCGCCGCTCATCGCCTGCGCCGAGGTGCACGATGTTCGCCTCGCGATCGAACCGCTCAACCGGTTCGAGACGAGCCTCTTCAACACCGTCGAGCAGACCATGCCTCTGATCGAAGCGATTGATCACCCGGCGATCGGCCTGCTGCTCGACACCTTCCATATGAATATCGAGGAGCGGGACCTGGGCGCGGCGATCCGTCGTGCCGGGAAGCACCTTGTCCATTTCCACGCCTGTGGCAATGATCGTGGCGCGCCCGGGAATGATGGCATCGACTGGGCGGCCGTGCGCGACGCGCTGGACGAGATCGGATACAGCGGCGCGGTCTCCATCGAGTCGTTCACCAGCGCCAACAAGACGATCGCCACTGCCGCGTCCATTTGGCGACCGCTGGCAAAAAGCCAGGACGCCCTCGCGGAGGACGGCCTGGTGTTCCTGCGTGACCTGTTTTCCTGAGCACGGACTACGGTCGCTTCACCGTTCGGGAAAACCCCTTGATGATGATCGCGCCGGCGACGGCGTGCATCACCCAGAGCACGACCCTGCTTTCCTGATTGTCGGCGCCAAACGGGCCGAGCATCGAGAGGATAAGGACGGCGATCGCGATCGCGCGCCAGATCGTCCATGCCCGGTCGGTGCGCCGCTCAAGGATCGCGAGCATCCCCCAGGCACCGAGACTCGGCACGATCGTGCCGAGGACGACGTCGATCGCCCCGATAGTCGTCGCGCCATTGTTGGCCGCGAGATCGATGTTCCCGGCGTACGTCGCGACCAGGTAGATCGCCAGCGTGGCGAGCGTCGCGCCGAGGATCGTCATCGGGCGCGGCCATGAAATGGAGAGGTCGTCCAGCCATGAGCGGCCGGCCATCCGGTCTGTTGCCATTGGTTGTCTCCTCTTGGGAACGTCAGGTGGAACGATCCTCATGTCGAACGGGACGAGGATCGGCACGGCGAAGGTGCGCCCTCCAGCCATGGAATTGGGCCCCGCACGGGCGTTTGCCCGGTTTATCACATGGGACGGAGACGAACGGGGTCTCGGTCGGATGCTTTTTGTGTCCCGTGCAATACGTTTGTATTGTATCTCCGATGCGGTATGATGTCAATACAGGCGTATTGTAAGGCCGCGCGAAACGGCCCCCCACGAAATCGTGAAAGACTGATGGTTAGGCGACTGGCACCGGAGACACGGCGCAAGATGATCGCGGAGGCGGTCCTGGCGATCGCCGCGCGCGAGGGGCTGGACGGCGCGACGGTGCGCGATGTCGCCGCCGAAGCCGGTGTGTCCGCCGGCATGGTGCAGCATCACTTCCGGACGCGCGACGAGATGCTCCGGTTCGCGTGCGAGTTCATGGTGGAACGCACCCGTGGGCGTATTGGCGAGCTGACCGGCAGCATGACGGAGCCGGTATCGCCTCGCATGGTCCTCGGCGCGATGTTCCATGAGATGCTGCCGCTGGACGATGAGCGGCGTAACGGGGTCCGGGTCTGGATGGCGTTCCTGGCGCGGGCGGTTGTGGAGCCCGAGCTCGAGGCGTTCATGCGGGAGACGCATATCGGTACTCACGCGGCGATCGTGCGCCTGTTAAGGGAAGCCGAGACGGCTGGAGAGCTGCGGCCGGGTATCGACATCGAGAAGGCCGCGATGGGGCTGTTCGCGACCGCGGACGGCCTGGTCTCGCATGTCCTGCTGCGGCACTACTCCGGCGACGCGGCATTGGGGATCATTGATTCTGCGCTGGATCGGGTCTTCGTGAGATAGCAGGACCGCCGCATGGTCTTCCCCAGGATTGGTCCTTCGTACCGCCGCACCTTGTGTGCGGCGTCGCCTGGCTCACGACCGCCGCATACAAGGTGCGGCGGTACGGATCCATTCGTGCTCCTACGCCCGCACGATCACCTGCCCGTTTCGCGCGAGGATCAGCACTTCTTTCGCGCCTCTCCGGAACTGCACCTCGACGCCGGGCACGAGGTCGATCGACTGGATATCGGTGAAGACGACCGTCGCGGGGCCGGACACGACATCGACGCGCCGGATCCCCGGCCAAAGCGTCACCATGGCCGTCGGTCGGCCGTTCGTGCCTTCGATCGTCATCTGCCACACTGTCGAGCCTGGTAGCTGGAAGTCGGCGTGCTCGGCCGTGGTGCCCAGCAGGTCCGCGACGAGGCCGATCGCGTTCGGGTCGTACGGGATGGTGCGGATGCGCGGGCTTCGTGGCAGCGATGAGGCGTCGCGTGGCGTCATGCCTGAATGTACCTTCCGGCGAACGGCCGGTGTTCCGTGCCGTTCGGTATACTGACGCACCGGGGCATTTCTCCCGGAATCTTGATCATACCGCGCCCGGGTGCCGGCTTTGGCGTGCCGGAATATCGTTCCACCCGGGTGGAACGGTCGCGCGGAACACCATGCAGGAGAGGGACATGATCGACGACATCACTTCGGGCGATCCGGGCAACGACAGCGCGTCGAACCGGGATTCGTCGGATACACTCCCCGATCCTGCAGATGAACCCGACATCGCCACCCCGGCACCGCCGACGTCAACGGAGCGATGGCGAGAGGTCACCCTCGACGACGTGCTCGCCGCTCGCGAGCGGGTCATGCCGCACCTGCACCGCACCCCGCTGATGACCAGCCGCACGCTGGCCGAGATGGCCGGCTGCCCGATCGCGTTCAAGTCAGAGATCTTCCAGCGCACCGGATCGTTCAAGTCGCGCGGCGCGTTGAACGCCGTGATGCAGCTGACTGATGAGCAGAGGGAGCGCGGCGTCATCACGCTCTCGGCCGGGAATCACGGCCAGGGCATCGCCTTCGCCGCCGCGCAGGTCGGCACCCGGGCGGTCGTCTTCATGCCCGAAGATGCCGTGCCGACGAAGGTTGAGGCGATTCGTGGCTACGGCGCCGAGACGAGGTTCGCGCCGTCCATGGAAGTGATCGTCCCGGCGATGGAGGCATACCAGCGCGAGCACGGGCTGACGTTCATCTCCCCCTATGATCACAAGGACATCATCGCCGGACAGGGCATCGTCGGGCTCGAGATCCTGGAGGACCAGCCGGACGTCGACACCGTCGTCGTGCCGGTCGGCGGTGGCGGGCTTATCTCCGGCATCGCGATGGCGATCAAGAGCCAGCGGCCGGACGTGCGCGTTGTCGGCGTCGAGCCGACCGGTGCGAACATCGTGAAGAAGAGCCTGGATTCCGGCCGGCTGGAGCAGGCGCACCATATCGATACCATCGCGGACGGCCTCGCCGCCCCTGCTGCCGGCGCCTTGAGCCAGTCGGTGATCCAGCACTACGTCGACGAGATCGTGCTGGTCAGCGACGAGGAGATCATCGATGCGCTGCGCCTGATCCTCGGGCGGATGAAGGTGCTGACCGAGCCAGCCGGGGCGGCCGCCACAGCCGCATTGCTCACCGGCAAGGTCAAGCCGCGCGAGGGCGGGACGGCTGTCAGTGTCCTCTCCGGCGGGAACATCGACCCGGAGAAGCTCAAACGGTTCCTTTAGGACGGGCGACCGATCTGCCCCTACACGGGACTCAGTTCGGTCAGATATCGCAGTCGATGGTGATCTTGACGTGTGGCAGCACGCCTTCCTCGATCGGGATCAGCACGGCGAAGCCACGGTCGTTCGCGAGCCATGTCGGCGCGATCGCTTCCAGGTCGCGAAGCCAGTCCGTGAAGCCTTCGGGCGAAGCCTCGACGTTGTAGAAGCGGCGCTCGTCGACCCCCTCCTCCATCGCCTCCAGCACATTGGATGGGAAGTTGGCCGCTTCGGGCGATGGCGCCAGGTGGCCGTGGATCTGTCCGATCTCCTGCCGGCGTCCGCCATTGATGATGAGGACGCGCCCCCGCTCCTCTTCCGGTTGCTGCGCTGCCACCTCGCGGGCGAGCAGGTAGATCTGCCACATGTTGAAGCCGCGGTTCTTCAACGGCTCCCGCTGCGAGAGCAACCCACGACAAACAGTGACCGGCGTGATCACGACGTGTCCCGGCCACCCGGCGCGGGGGTGTTTGATCGCGATCGCGTGCTCGGTTTTCTCGACGTATTCCAGCGGCAGCAAACGGTGGACGCGGGTGAAGACCGGCGCGACCCACGGCTGTTTGCCGACCGTCCGGACCGTTGTGAAAATGAGCGCGGCGATTCGGGCGCGGAGGTTCTTCATGCATTTCCCTACATAGGAGTATCGACGAGCGTCCCTGATCGGTCGTCCATGGAAGTTGTTTAATGACGATGATTCTCAGCTGATTGTCGATTGACGGAGCGCATCTGAGCTTCTTTCGAACAGCCCGCACTCATGGAAGATGATGATTAAGAAGGGTGACTGTATGCCGTATGTTACCGCGAGTATGGTGATCGATTGCGCATCTGTGCTGTATCAGGCCATGGCTCCTCGCAAGAGTCAGACGACTCGCTTCGAAGGGCTCTCCTTGAGGAGTCAAGAACGATATCTCTCGACTGCGCGAGCGGCCATCATCGCGGCTGGAGACAAGACGACTTTCGAGCGCATGTCAGACGATCGGATAGATCGCGTCGCTGAAGAGCTCTATAGACAGCTCGATCTAGACTCTTATGAGACGACACCTTTCGCAACCCGGCCGGATGGCAGCAAACGGAAGTATCGACAGTACGCTCGGCTCGTGCTGGAGGTGTCGGGCGTGTAGTTGGCCCCTCTGAGTTATCCCGATAGGTTTCCACTCGACAACTTCCCTCAAAATCGGCAAAATAGGGGTTCGCGGGGACCCTCCCCGCGCCATACCCAGGCTGTGAAGAGGACGGGTAGGAACGCCCCTCCGCGCTCCAGAGAGCCGTGTTGCTGAGAGACGGCGCCGGAACCGTTCCGAGATGACCTCCG
>DATGPC010000039.1:0-4013 GCA_035305265.1 Thermomicrobiales bacterium
GTCTGCATCGAGACGGGAGACCTTGCCGGTCGTACCGCGTTGGCTTACCGGCGAGGTGGGTTCCGGCGTGCCCTCACCGGCGATCTCGAAGACGGCCGTATCGCCGCCAGTTCCGGACTCGGTGAAGTAGACGGTGTTGCCGTCCGTCGTGATAAAGCGTGGATCGGCGAGGCCAGTGGCGACGACGTCGACCTGGATGTCCGTGCCTGCATTGGATGCCGACCCGGCCGGCGTGGCTTCCTGACCGGAGAGTGGTTGGACGGACAGGGCCGTTGCCGCTGCTGTTGCAGCCGCCGTTGCCGTGAACTCCCTGCGATTGAGATTACGGATGATCCCAGGCATGTCTGCGCTTTACTCCCTATGCATATGGGCCCGACCGCACCTGCGGGAACGCGCGCTGCTGGATCGATCCGCCGTGTTCGAGGGCACAATCTGATACCAGCCTGGCGAGACGTGCTGTCCAGGAAGTCGGAAAAGGCTCGGTAGAAAACACCGTCAGCTTACCATATCTACTTGACGTAGTCACGCATCTTATCGACGGCATGTCGCCTATTTTGGGGAGTGAGTGACGAGCCCGGCCGTCAGGAGGGAACGCGCCGGGGGAATGGCCTAGAGGGAAGGACGAGCGCTTGCCTTGCCCCTGCTATCGGGTGACGGAGATTGCCTCGCAGTGCCCAAGCCGAACCGGGACGCGCTCGCGCAGGGTGTTCTGGATCTCCGCCACTGTATCGGTATGCATCATGAGCGCGCGGATCTCCCGCTCAGGCGCGTCGGCAACGATGCGAACGTGGTACCGGACGTTCGTCGGCGGTTCGCCGATGCCACCGAAATCCCCGACCGCTTCGACATCGACCTCATAGACGTCGATCCCGAGATTCGCCGCCTCCCGATAAATATCGTTGCAGTAACAGGTCGCGAGGGCGAGGAACAACAATTCTCCGCCGTTCACATCGCTGCCGCGCTCGCCGTTCTTCGGCGGTATCGTCAACGAGCGGGCGCGACCGTGCGTGCTCACGGTCACGTCGTGGGAATCCGGCCTGTTAAGGACCCGTGCGCTAACAGTCATGGCGACCTCCGGACCTGCTTCGGCGCATTGTGGTGGCTCACCATAGTATCGCCTGCGCGGGCCCGGAGCGTTACACAGGGCTGTCCTTCGCGTTGCCCCACACTGTCACCGGCCGGCCCTCATGCTCCCCATGCCAGAGCTGCACGGTGCAGGTGGACCGCAACAGGTTCTTCCACATCTGTGCGTTCCGGAATGTCTCCTCGTCGGCACTGAAAACCTCGAAGATCGAGCGCGACGCGACAAGGATCATCTTTTGCTTTGCGCGACTCAACGCCACCGTCAGGCGACGAGGGTCGAGCAGGAAATCACCGGTCATCAGCAGGTACTCAGGGTCACTCTCCGTCGCGCTGACCATGATGACTGTCCGTTCGTCTCCCTGGAACCGCTCGACGGTATCGACGGCGGACAGGGTGATCGCCTGCGTCTCCGGATCGCGCCGGACGAGCTGCTCCATGCTCCCCTGGAGCGCGGCGCGTTGGGCGCGGTGCGGAACGACGATGCCGAGCCCCTTTTCCGGCGTCAGCCCGTAGGTCTCCTCGCTGGAGAGTGCCTCGAGGATCGGCGCGATAAGGTCCTGCTCATACGTATTCCGCTGCTGGCTTTCCCGCTCATCATGGACGACGACCGTGAGCGGATGATTCGGATCCAGCACGGCATCGACGAACGAATTCTCTTGCGGGATGTCTGGGAGCACGGTCGTCAGGCGAGAGTGATAGTGAATCTTGTCCTGCTGGTAGATCTCCTTGCGGAGGAACTCCGCGAGATCGGTGTGGAGCCGGAAGCTTTCCTCGAAATTGATCTTCGGCGGCGGTGGATCGAGCTCCAGCAGGCTGACGAAGAGCGATTCATATGACTTGAACTGCTGGAAGGTCCGTCGTGCCTCGTTCGCCCAGTCATGACTGATGATCGGCGGCATCTGGCGGTGATCGCCGACGACGATGAGACGGCCGTCGGGCCGCAGCGGCAAGGTCGCCATGATGGCCTCCGGGATCGACATCTGAGACGCCTCGTCGAGAACGACGCAGTCGACGAAGTCATGGCCGAAGAGATCCTTCTTCACCATGTTGTAGATGCCGCCCGGCGTGGAGGCGACGACGCACCAGGATTGCCCGACGATCGTGTCGACGACCTCACGCTCCTTCATCTCGCGGCGGAATGGCGTAATGCCGTCATCGACCTCCCCGCGTGGTCTCTGGCGGAAGAGCGGCACGTCGACGAGACGGCGGTCGAAAAAGCGCGCCATCACCTCCGGGTGCTTCAGGAAGAGACCATGCAGCGTCTCCTGCGCATTGCGGACATTGCGGAGCAGGACGTCGGTCGCCGCGTGTGTCTTGCAGCTCAGGAAGACGCGACAGGTCCTGCCGGCGGCCATCGCACCCTGGATCCGGGCGAGGAGCGCGTACGCTGTCGAGAAGCTCTTGCCGGTCCCTGGCGGCCCTTGGACGACAAGGACGGGATCATCGCCGTGTGACCCGATGAAATCGTGCTTGCTCTGCTCGAAGGCATGCATCGCTCCTATCTCGTGAAGGGCGACGAGACCGTCCATGAACCGTTGTTGCCCTTGCGCCGCTTCCGGCGACGGGACAATGGGGACGGACAAAGGGTTCCCGGCGAGATAGTTGTAGAGCATGTTCTCGCCGCCCTCGATCAGGCCGTCAGTCACCTTTGCCTGCCAGAAGCCGTTGATGTCGTTCGGGTCGGGCTCGAGCGTGTAAACCTCTCCCGGCTCCAACGGGGGGAGAGGACGGGCGCCGAAGAGGAATCCGCGATTGTCGCGGCCACCGCCTCCGGCAGCTTCAACGACGGCGTACGCGTTGATCGCCCGTGCGTGCTCGTCGCGTTCCACCACGATGTCGACCAGCTGGACGCGCGGAGCGTAGAGCAGCTGCTTCGCCGTCGTCGTGAATCGGCGTTGCTCCGCTTCCGGCAGGCGGGAATCCACATCCCACCGTTTCGCCAGCACCATGCGGGAGTCAGGCTTGAGCGTGGAGAGATTCAGGGCATCGTCCAGGCTGCAATCGAGGTCCGCCGTTTCCAGCCGAAGCCGGTACCGCATTCCGTCATGGCTCCACGCCGACGCTTCCTTCTGCTCGGGAGTGAGCGTTGCACGCTTGCGGTGCGGGTTGGCGGCGAGGAACTCGGCAGAGAACTGGTCATAGAGCTGGCGGCGATGTTCGTTGTCCCGGTTTCGCTCGGCGATGCCTGGTTCCTGGTCTTCCTCCTCGTATCGAACGATCAGCGATACGCCATTGAGGACGCGCTGCTCGGGAGGTGCGAGGCGCTCGCTCTTCCATGCCGTGAGGTCGACGAAGCGCTCGATGGTGATGAACTCGTCGAGGGCGTGCGCCAGTGTGGGAGCTCGCTGCTCGAACTGGTCGAGATCCGGCAGGCTGAACGAGGTGAGCTGGGTTTGCCGATTGCCCTTGAAGTCCTTCGCGATGTGCTCCATCGCCTCCAGCCTGCGGGCATGGAAGCCGGTCATCAATTCGGGCGTTGCTGACTCGTAGAAGGCGAGGGCATCCGGGTCGTGCTCCGGGACGAGGTCGCCCCAGGCGGCGTAGGCGTATTCCAGGGGGATTTGGCTGTTGAACCGTGCCCGGCCCGTATACCAACCGCGAATGCCCGGCGTCATTCCGGGTTCGTTCTCGGCGGTGAACTTCCGCCAGAAATCGAACATGCGGGCGCGGAAGAGATCGCGGTAGGCCACGCCCTCGTTCCAGTCGAAGCCGAGGTAGGCGGCGACAGCCTGCAACGATTGGCAGACCATCGGGTAGTTCTTCTGCTGCCGGATCTCTTTTTCGAGGAACGAAGCGATCGGCGAGTCGAACACCGCCAGCTGGGTGATGAAGTCGTAGAGCGGCGTCGCGCCGAGGATGGCATCGAGGTAGCGTCCCAGGCCGTTCAGGAGCTGCTTCTGCGCGAAGTGGTTGACGAAGATCAGGTGAAT
>DATGPC010000040.1:0-8624 GCA_035305265.1 Thermomicrobiales bacterium
CGAGGGGCTGGACGATCTCCGGCGCTACGAGCAGGAGCGCGAACGTCTCCAGCGGGACCTGCAGAGCGCCTATGCCGAGCGGGAGAGTCACCAGCGGCGGCTCGCGGCGGAGATGTCCGACGCGCAGATGTCGTCGCTCGACGCGAACGGCATCCGCGAGTTGGCCGAGATCTCCCGCTCCTACGAGGACATTCGTGCGAGGCGGAAGGCACGGGACGAGGTCGATCTCTGGATCGGTGGCACGCAGCCGCCAGAGAATCTCGAGACGCTGCGACAGGGCGTCGAGGCACTAACCCAGCGATTGCAGAACCCGAACCGGCAGGAAGCCGGGGCGCTGGTCGGCAGGGCGCAGATGGCGGCGTATATCGGCGGAGCGCTGGCGATCGCGGCCGCTATTTGGCTGGCCAACTTCGTCAATCCGCTGTGGCTCCTGTTCAGCGTTCTCGGCATCCTCGTGATCCTCTTTGCATGGAAGTACGGCGTGCCGGACACGACCCGCGAGGCCGAAGCGTGGGAGGAACGCTACCGGGCGCTCGGGCTCCCCGAGCCGGCGTCGTGGACACGTCAGGACATCCGTCAGCAGCTCTCCGCGCTGCAGTCGGACCTGCGACGGGCGGAGGTCGAGCAGGAGAAGGCCGAGCGCTGGGCGGATCTCGAACAGGAGCGCGCCGATCTCGACCGGGCATACCTCGAGACCGAGCAGCGCCGGGCGCGAGCGGTCGAGCAGTTCGGCGTCGCCCCGGACTTGAAAGAAGAGAGCCTGCGCCTGCTGGCCGAGAACCTTGGCCGGTGGCAGGCGGCGGACGCGCTGGTGCGGTCGAAGCGGGCCCGGATCGATCAGCTGGAGGAAGAGCGCGCCGAGCTCGTGGAAGGCCTGAACGAAGAACTGGCCGTCTACGGATATGAACCGGATACGACCGGCACCTCGTTCGAGGCGCATGTGGTCGACCTGGAACATCGCTACCGGGCGCTCCAGGCGTCCCGGGAGCGTGAGCTCCGGATCCAGGAAGAGATCGAGGGCGCGGTCGCGGCAGAGATTCGCCGGAAGATGGACGCCCGGGCGCGCATCTTCGCGTGGGCGGGCGTGCCGGACGGCGACAACGCCGCGCTGAAGCGACTCCTGGACGAACTTCCAGCGTATCACGAGGCGAAGGCGCTGGTCGCGCGACGGGAAGAGGCCGTGCGCGAGGCGTTCATGGCCCTCTCGTTGCGGCCAGAGCTGCGAGACATGAGCGCCGATGAGCTGCAACAGCGGCTCGACGAGGCAAAGGGTGTCGCGGCCGGGCTTGACGGCATCCGCTCCGAGATGGCGGCGGCACGGACGCGAATCTCTGACGCGATGCGATCCCGCGAGATCGAGGAAGCGCTCGGGCGTCGAGACGACGCGCTCCATGCCTTGCGCGACGAGCGAACGAAGATCGCCCGGTCCGTGATCGGGGCGACCCTGGTGTCGACGATCCAGCAGGAGACGCGGGACGCGTCGATGCCGATCGTCTTCCATCGGGCGCGGGAGCTGTTCAGCATCATCACGCGGGGGCGCTACGAGCTGCAGTTCGAGGAAGGTCCCCCGCCGGCGTTCTCCGCGCGAGACACATCCACCGGCGCGACGCTACATCTGGACCAATTGTCGTCCGGCACGCGCGTACAGGTGTTGATGGCGATCCGGCTGGCGTTTGTCGAGAACGTCGAGGCGGGACCGAAGCTGCCGGTGCTGCTGGACGAGACGCTCGGGAACAGCGACGAACTGCGCGCCGGGGCGATCATCGACGCGGCGATCGACATCAGCCGCAACGGGCGGCAGGTCTTCTACTTTACGGCGCAGGGTGACGAGGTCGCGCGCTGGCAGGCCCGGCTCGAATCGATGCCCGAGGATGAGCGTCCGGACGTGCGCGTGCATGATCTCGCGGCGATCCGGCAGGACGCCGGGTTCGAGCGACTGCCGATCCCGGAGCCGAAAGAAGTTCGGGATATCAGGGAGGTCCCCTCGCCGGACGGCGTCGACCGGGATACATACCGGGCGCTGCTGCGGGTGCCGGGCGTGGACCTCTGGGCGGACGGCTCCGGGCAGATCCACCTCTGGCACCTGATCGACGACCCGGCCACGCTTCACCGGTTGCTGTCGCAGGATGTGGTGACATGGGGACAGCTCTCGACGCTGGAGCGGACCGGCGGCATGGAGGCGCTGGTCCGGCTTGGGGTCGACGAGCGGACATGGGCGTCGGCCACTGCGCGGGTGCGGCTGATCGAAAGCGCGATCGGCATGTGGCGGATCGGGCATGGTCGGCCGGTGCCGCTGCTCGACCTTGCGGAAAGCGGGGTTGTCGACGAATTGGTACTGGACGAGGTCGGTGAGCTGCTGGCGAGAGTCGAGGGCGACGGCGAGCGGTTGCTGGAGGCGCTGCGCGAGAGCGAGGATCCGCCAATCACCGGGAAGCCTCTGGAGCGGCTCGAGACGTGGTTGATCGGTGAGGGATACGTTCCGCAGGGCGATCCCCTCCCCCGGCAGGATATCCGCGCGCGGTTGATCGCGAACGCATCGGACGACCTGCGAGCCGGGTTGGTGGACGGACGCGACATTGACGCGGTGATGGAGCTGCTGCCGGAATAGCCGCGGGCCACCGACATGTTGCTACAATCCTCCCGAAACCCATTTTGCGATTATGGCAGGTTCCAGGAGGGATCCAGCGACGATGCCGGAGAGCGGAAGACCGGGTGAGTTGCACCCGCACAATCCGGCAGTAGTCTTGGGAAACCACGGGATCTGGAACGAGGACTCGTTGCCGCTGACCGATTGGGAGGTGCCTGAGCGCCGTGTGGTCATACCCTCCAGTCTTCAGGCATCAATCGGGCTTCCGGTTCCTATCTTGCGCGTCTCGAGAAACATCGATAGCAAGCAACTCAACAAGCACGCGGACGTTCGTGAGCACTATGAACGCCTGTCAGAGCTTCTCGTCACCTGGTCGCACTGGAGGCAGAAAGCCGTAGACCAAGACAATCCAAATGACGAATGGGAAGTCGTCATAGTGATCTACGAGGAAGATCGTGTCTGGCCGTTGCTTGTGGCGTTCGGTACCGACAAGTCAGGTAGTCTCAACCTGATTACGAGCCACCGAAAGAACGATCGATTTCTTCGGAGGCTTCGTGGAGGGGAGACGGATTTTTCTGAAAGGTTGAAATGACCCCCGCCCGGTACGCAACTTCCGGGGTCTCGTTACAACGCGTCAGGGAGCTATTCTCCTGCCACAGGGATCATTTCACCCCTAATTTTACCCTGCTCGTCAATCTTTCTGTGTCGGTCGTCATGCAGCCTCGGCCGGCTGGTATTGGCAAGGGGGCGTGCCTATGATTCTTCCGAAAGTGCGTGACCCGCGATTTGTGACGATCCGGCGTGGCGGGACCCTCACCGATGCGGATCACCGGCTTCTCGCGCTGTGGGCGGCGGTTTGCGCTGAGCATGTCCTGCCCCTTTTCGAGGCGGTTCGGCCCGACGACGCGCGACCGCGCCAGGCAATCGAGAAGGCCCGGGCGTGGGCGCGCGGGGAGATCACGATGACCGAGTCCCGCACGGCGGCCGGTCATGCGAACGGCGCGGCCAGGGACCTGCGTGGGGCACCACGATTCGCGGCATACGCGGCCGCCCAGGCGGCTGCCGTCGCGCATGTCGCCGCGCACGAGCTGGGCGCAGCGGCCTACGCGATCAAGGCAGTCCGTGCCGCTGTGCCAGAGGATGAGAGCGAGAGCGCGGGGCGAATCGAGTGCCGGTGGCAACGGGATCAACTGCCGGAGGCGATTCGCGAGCTGGTGCTCGACGACCAACGGCTACGGAACGACATCTGCTGGTCGGTGTTCGACTGCTGAAGCTTCCTCCTTTCCTACCCCTCCTTCACCACAACCACCCACAAAACTGTGTGAGAAGTCGTCAGCGAGCGTGGTCGCTCCGTGCGTGTTCGGCGTGCGCCAATCCGGGCAGACTGGAGTCACGATCTTCTCCGGAACACGGAGGCGGTCGACATGGCACGGTCACGGACCGATGTCTTTCCAGCCCACTCCCGGAGGTGTTATGGATTCCGAACCATCTGTTGGCGCGCTGTCAGCCTGCAAACTGCGTCCTCCTCCCAGCAGGGCGCAGACGCACGCGGACGTCACCGCGCGTTCCAAGAAATACCCAACGATCAGGTGCCCGGTTGAAGGGCTACGGTACACATGGCTTCTTGACATATTGACTACCGGCCGCAATACTCACGATCGGTAAGAACCCTCGCCTCAGGAAGCCGCCTTTCCGTTCAGGTCCCCACCTTCTTTGGCATTCCTTTCATGGACCGGCCCAATACCGGCCTGGAGGCTCCACCCCAGTGACCAATTCGTTGCCGGACCCCTCTTCCGGCCGTGCTTCCCGTGCGATCTCGCGACGCACGCTGCTCCGTGGCACCACGCTCACCACCGGCCTCGTCCTGACAGGACTGCGTTCCACCACGCTTCACGCAGGCGACGCCAGTCATCACGACGGAACCAGAGATTCCTCTCCGCGGGAGTTCATCCTCACCGCCGAAGAGATCGACCAGGAGATCATGCCGGGGATGACCATCCGTGCCTGGGGCTATAACGGACAAACGCCCGGCCCCGAGATCCGCGTTCGCGAAGGCGACCCGGTGCGGATCGTGCTCCGAAACAATCTCCCCGTGCCGACGACGATCCACTGGCACGGCGTTCACCTGCCGCCCGAGATGGACGGACCGGCCGGGCTAAACCAGGCCCCCGTCATGCCCGGGGAGGAATTCGTCTACGAGTTCACCGCCACGCCAGCCGGCACGCGCTGGTATCACTCGCATGCCGATCCGGCGCTGCAGGTTCCGATGGGGTTGTATGGCCCGCTCATCATCGAGCCGGCCAACCAAGGCGAAGCCCCGCCGTATGACCGCGAATACACAATGATCCTCGGCGAATGGGACAGCGAGCTGACACCCGAGGTCGCGGCCGGCGCGTCCGAACGCGGCCCGAAAGACAAGCTGCTCCGGGGTGGCGAGCTGGGCAGCGACATGTTCCTCATCAATGGACTCGCGCATGGTGGAATTCCGCCGATCGTGGTGACCGAGGGGGATCGCGTGCTGCTGCGGATGATCAACGCCGGGCACATCCCTCACCCGGTCCATATCCACGGACACTCCTTCCGGATCGTCGCCACCGACGGCAACCCGGTACCGCCCGCCGCGCAGTGGCTGAAGGACACGGTCCTGATCGGGCCGGCGGAGCGCTACGACCTTGCCTTCGACGCGGTCCACCCGGGCGTATGGATGTTCCATTGCCACATCGAGCACCACATGGCGAACGGGATGATGACCGTCATCCAGTACGAGGGTCATCAACCGACAGGCCCGGCCGCAGAGGCCCTTGAGGGCCCTCAGCCCGGAGCGCACGTCCACGGCACGAGCCAATCCGAAACGACCCCTCCGAATCCGGCTCCAGCTGATACGGCTTCCAGTGACGGCGACGGAGCTCAGGTCACGCTGGTCGATGATCGGTTCGATCCGGTCGAGCTGACGGTGGTCCAGGGCACAACAGTGACCTGGACCAACAAGGGAGCCAACTTTCACAGCCTCAAGGCCTACGACGGGTCGTTCGACTCCGGAAAGCTGGCTCCCGGGGAGTCGTATTCCTACACATTCGATCAGCCGGGGCTCTTTCCGTACATCTGCAGTCACCACGGCTTGCAGGGCATGATCGGCCAGGTCGTCGTCAACGAATAGGCAAGACACGATCGCCAGAGAGGAGCGCGCCACACCCAACATCCAGGGTCCGGACCGATCGACATTGAATCAGCCCATCACATCCAGGATCCGAGAAAGGACCACTTTCCATGAACGACGCGACATTTCGGACAACCGATCTTCTCGATAACCTCCTGACTCGCCGGAAGGCCCTCAAGCTTCTTGGCGCGGCGGGCATCGCCACCGCCTCGCTGCCGCAGACCATCGCACTCGCCCATCAAGGAGAGCACGAGGGCGCCTCCCCGGCCGCGTCCCAGGCCCCGGGACCCCGCGAGGACGGCTCCATGCTCTGGAGCGTCCAGGTCGGCGGCATGGATATGGACAACGCGATCGACTTCCACGCGTTCTTCCCGAGAGAGATCACCATCAACGCTGGCGACGGCATTCTCTTCAATTTCGCGCCGATGGGCAGGCCGCAATTCCACACCGTCACCTTTACCTCTGGCGAGGAGCTGCCGCCTCTCTTCGTTCCTGATATGGCCGACGGCACACCGGTCGTCAGCGACGAGGGAGCCGTACAGCTCCAGATCAACCTTGCGGTGGCGTGGCCGGACGGAAGGACGGAGTACGACGGAACGGGCATGACGAACTCCGGGCTGGATGTGCTGCGGACCGAGGACCAGGGCCCCTACATCCTCAACTTCACGGAGCCGGGCACCTATGAATATGCCTGCGTGGTGCATGCCGTCGTGATGAAGGGCACGGTCGTCGTGCAGGAGGCGGGCGCAGAATACCCGAACGACCAGGCCGGATACGATGCGATGGGCCAGGAGGAGATGGCGGGTTACACCGAGGAGGCATTGGACCAGGTTGCCGAACTTGAAGGCATGGTCGCGACGCCATCAGCGCAGGGGCCGACGACATGGGATGTCGTGGCTGGCGCCGGCGGCCTGACCTCCGCCCGCGTGATGAGCTTCATTCCGCGTGAGCTGACCGTCAAGGCCGGCGATACCGTTCGCTGGACCGTTCGGTCAGACGGTGAACCACATACCGTCACGTTCCTCGGCGGCGAGGAACCGCCGGAAGACGTCCTGATCGAGCCGCAATCGTCCGGTTCGCCGAAGATCCTCCAGAACAATGTGACATTCCTGCCATCGGGAGGTCCCGAGCACGACGGCACGGCGTACGCCAACTCCGGATTCATGGCCTTGCCGCCGGAGATCAACGAGATGTTCGGGTTGGTTGGGGAGACGTTCGAGCTGACGTTCACCGAACCGGGTGAGTACCCGTACTACTGCATCCTGCACAGTAGCGGCCCGGAATCCGAAGGGCCGATGGAGATGAACGGCAGGATCATCGTCGAGGGATAAAGACGCGTCGAACGGGAGCGAGTCCTGATCCTCGCTCCCGTTTGCATGCACTCCGGGCGCACCCGGCGATCGGCACGCTGATTGACCTGGCCAACCCCAGTCGCTACCCTGCGAGAACACCGACAGAAGAAACCGTAGGGCGGTCGTCACCACACAAGGAGTGCGTACCATGCGACGGGATTCCCGGTTCACGCGGCGGCAGATGGTTGGAGCGGGGGCAGCGGCGGGATTGACGCTGCGGCCGGGACACGGGTTCGCCCAGGGCGCATCGCCGTTGGCCAGCCCGGCGGCGACGCCGGTCATGTCCGGACCGCCACTGTGGGAAGCGGCGTGGCAAAACGGCATCGTCTACGGGACGTCGCTCGCGACGTGGCAGGCGGATGACGAGGAGTACCTGCCCATTGTGGACCGGGAAGCCGCGGTGCTCTTCACCGAGGACGACCTGCTCTGGTGGCGGCTGAAACCGTCGCCGGACGCCGAGCTGGATTTCTCGCATGCCGACCGGTTCTTCGAAATCGCCGAGGAGCAACAGCAATTGGTGATCGGGGCGCACCTCGTCTGGGACGAAGGGTTCGGCGAGGGCTGGGTGATGGACGACCTCTGGGGACTGGACGAAACGGCCGCCCGGACGTTGCTCTTCGACACCCTGGAGGCGCAGGTCGACCGCTACAAGGGACGCGTCGCCGGATGGATCACCGTGAACGAGGTGATCGACGCCCACACCGAGGACGGGCTACGGACGGACTATCCGTGGCTCCAGACGATCGGGCCGTCGGTGGTCGCGGACGCCTTCGTGGCCGCGAACGAGATCGACCCGGACGCGACGCTGATCCTGAACGAGTTCGGGTTCGAGACAGACTCCGAATGGGACCTGGCGGCCGACCGGAGACGGAACGCCCTGCTCGTGCTGGATTCGTTGCTCGATGCCGGGGCACCGGTGCACGCGTTCGGGGTGCAGGCACATCTGGATGCAGCGAACTTCTCGGAGCGGTTCGATGCGGATGCCTACCGCGAGTTCCTCGGCGAGATCGCCAGCCGGGGGCTGGGGATCGTCATCTCGGAGATGGACGTGCTGGATGACAACGTTCCGGCGGATCCCGTGGAGCGGGATGAGGTCATCGCGGACGCGTACGCCCGCTACCTCGAGGTGGCGCTCGACGAGCCGGCGGTGTTCGCCGTCGTCACCTTTGGCCTGACGGACCGGTACACGTGGCTGCAGGAGGATTACCCGCGAGACGACGGCGCCGACCGGCGTCCACTTCCCTTCGATATGGATCTCCAGCCGAAGCCAGCCTACGACGCGATACGAGAGGCGCTTGCGCAAGCGCCTGAGCGGGAACCGGTATGGGAACCGCCCCGGGCGGGATAGCCTGCGGGCGCCCGGTTGCGTTGTGGGCAGCCGGGTTCTCCGCGATCACGCGCAACCTCTTTTCCTCGATCGCCTGTCCTTGCTGGCCAGATGATTGCGTTCCTGCCGGCATAGAAGAGCCAGGAGGAGGCGGATATGCCGAAGAACGACAAGGACATCCAGAAGCGGGAGCGCGCGACG
>DATGPC010000041.1:0-2898 GCA_035305265.1 Thermomicrobiales bacterium
CCTTTCCGGTAGGGATGGTGGTAATGCGTTTCACCCTACCATACGCCGGGAATTGCTCCCGCCATCATGGCTCGACGATGCGCATCCGTACTCCGGGGGGGCCCGAAATCGGGAGGGAGAAGGGCAGCCGGAAATCGCGACCTCGTGGATACGGTTCGACGGACGGCATCTCCTCGATGGCATCGAACGCCCAGCGGAGCCAGGTCGTCTCCTCACCCTCGCAGCTCCGCATCTCCGTCCATCCGACGTCGGACGTAATCCGGACCTGCGTGCCGGTAAGGAATGCCCAGAGTGTGACGTGGACGCCGTCCCACTCCCGGGCGATCGAGGACCAGTCCGGCACGAACCCATCGTTGGCGCCCCACGGTACACCGTGGGTATCGGGATGGAAGGTGCTGCCAAGGGCGCTTGGGACCCCGTGCCGAACCACCATCTTGTGCCAGTCTTCCGCCGACACGATCTCCAGAACACGGGCACCGGGCGCGACGCGGACGAGCCGGCGCTCCGCTGGATAGTCCAGGTACCAATCGGTTTCTCCGGAAGCGCAGGTCGCGAGCTGGGATGTCCACTCGCGCACCCGGGTTGAGGTGCTGACGCGCTCACCGGGCTTCTGCGCGTAGCGCTCCCATGATTCGGGCGGCGAATCCGGTGTCCGGAACGTCTCCGGCAACGGAAACGTCGCATCCTGCGAAGGCTGCATCCAGACCTGATGCTCGCGGTCCAGCGGCGCCCACCAACGCTCGATGTCCGGCTCACGTACGAGCATTTCGGCCAAAGCCTGATGCCGCTGGCCCTCCTGCAGCAGCCGCTTGACCATCGCGTCGTGCGTGGCGGACCAAGGGCTCAGTTCCCGAATGGCATTCGACACGAGGTGGATGGCTGTTTCCGGCTCGACCGCCTCGGCGGGCGTCATCTTCGCGTGCGCCATCTTGAGCAGCAGCGCGCAGCCGCCCGGCGAGCGCAGGAGCTGGCGAACGCGGATGTCGACGAGATCGTCGCGCATGTCGGATTGCCTCCAGGGGTTGCTTTCGGGCGTAGATATCGATGGTCCCTGTCATTCGCTATTGTCGCGGAATTGAGACGCCGGCGTCGCGGGCGTTATGCGTCTATCACGCCTGTACCCCTACTGTAGGCTGCGGCCGGCTTCCGGCCCTGCTCCGTGGCACACCCCCGGCCGCAAGGAGCGTTGTCATGAAAAGCCGGCCGACTGCCGCCCTGGCACGCGTCAGTGCCAGGCACCCCTGGCGGATCATCGCCGCCTGGGTCGCTGCGTTGGTTCTCGCCATCGCGGCGGTGGGACTCATCGGGATGCGGATCACGACCGAGTTCGAGTTCGCGACGCAGCCGGAATCGCTTGCGGGGTTCGACGTGCTCACCGACGCCGGGCTGGTCAATGCGGAAGACACGGGCGAAACGGTGATCATCCGCTCGGACGGCCTCACCGTCTCCGATCCCGCGTTCCGGGAACGGGCGGATGAGGTCGCCGCCCCGCTGCGTGGCATGGATGGCGTCGTGCTCCCGGGGTCCGTCATCAACTATTACGAGCTGGTCTCCGAGCCGGCGATGGAGGGCTTCGTCAACGGCCTGGTCTCGGCCGATCGCAGCACGCTGCTCATTCCGCTGACCCTCGCCGGCACGCAGGATGAGGCCGCCGAGAATGCCCCGGCCTACCGGGATCTGGTCGGCAGCTTTTCCGATGGCGACTTCGAGGTGCTGTCGATCGGTATCGTGAGCAGCGGCGAAGAGCTCATGAAGATGGGCGAGGAGGATCTCGCGCGCGGCGAGGCGATCGGCGTCGGCGCGGCGCTGGTGATTCTCGTCATCGTCTTTGGCGCGTTGATTGCCGCCGGGCTCCCGATCCTGCTCGCGGTCATCAGCATCGCGATCTCGATGGGCATCACCGCGATGCTGAGCCAGATGTGGTCGTTCTCGTTCTTCATCACGAACATGATCACGATGATCGGCCTCGCCGTTGGCATCGACTACACGCTCTTCATCGTCGAGCGTTACCGCGAGGAGCGTCGCCACGGACGAGACCGGCACGACGCGATCGTGACCGCCGGCGGGACGGCCAGCAAGGCCGTCGCCTTCTCCGGTGGCACCGTCGTGCTCGCCCTGATGGGCATGTTCATCCTTCCGGTCTCGATCTTCCGCGCGATGGCGATCGGCTCGACCATCGTCGTGCTGGTTTCTATCGCCGCGACGCTGACACTGGTCCCCGCGCTCCTGGGCCTGCTGGGCGACCGCATCGACTGGCCGCGAAGGCGCGAGTACGCGGCATCTGCCCGGACCCGGTTGGTCGACGATCCGCACGATCTCGCGACCGTCTATCAGGGGTTCTGGGGACGCCTGACGAAGCTCGTCATGGCGCGGCCGGTGGTGAGCGTCACGATCTCCGCCGGGCTGCTGCTGGCGCTCGCCGTGCCTTACCTCGACATCACGATTGGCTCGTCCGGCAACGAATCTACCCCGGAATCCAGCGATGCCTACCGGGGCTTCCAGATCCTGAACGAGGACTTCTCGGCCGGCAGCCTCGCCCCGGTGCAGTTCGCCGTCACGGGGGATCCGGACGACGTCGCGTTCGGCCTCGGGAACCTGCGCGTCGGGCTGCTGCTCGAGACGCTGGACGACGGCGTCACCCCGGCGTTCATGACCGTCAACGAGCACAGCTGGGTGCGCTGGAGCGAGAGCGGCGACGTCGCCCTCGCCGAGGTGACGCTCTCGATTGCCCAGAACGATCCGCGCGCGGAGGACGTCATCGCCGACCTGCGCGAGACGATCGTGCCGGCTGCCTTCGCGGACACCGATACGCAGGTCTACGTGACCGGGCAGACCGCCTTCATGTACGACTTCACGCGGATGGTGGACGATTACACGCCCATCGTCTTCGGGTTCGTG
>DATGPC010000042.1:0-3516 GCA_035305265.1 Thermomicrobiales bacterium
CGCGCGATTCGCCCGGATGTTCTCCTGCGAGAATCGGGGGATGCTCGTGCGGATGTCCTTCTCCGTGAACTGGAACGACTCGTCGACCGTGCCGGTGAGGAACCCCTTGCCGAGCGGGCTAAATGGAACAAGGCCGATGCCGAGCTCCTCCAGTACCGGAATGACATCCGCCTCACGGTTCCGGTACCACAGGGAATACTCGCTCTGGACGGCCGTGACCGGCTGGACGGCATGGGCGCGGCGGATCGTCTCCGGTCCGGCCTCGGAGAGCCCGAAGTGCTTCACCTTGCCCTCGGCGATGAGGTCTTTCACCGTCCCGGCGACATCTTCGATCGGCGTAGCCGGGTCGACGCGGTGCTGGTACAGCAAATCGATGACATCGGTGCGGAGGCGTTTGAGCGATCCCTCGACGGCCTGCCGGATGTGCCCGGGATGGCTATTGACGCCGCCCATGCGGCCTTCGGAGAGATCGAAGCCGAACTTGGTGGCGATTATGACCCGGTCACGGACCGGCTCCAATGCTTCGCCGACCAGTTCCTCGTTGTGGAACGGGCCGTAGACCTCGGCGGTATCGAAGAACGTCACGCCCCGCTCCACGGCTGCGCGGACGAACGCGATCATTTCCTGCCGGTCGCCGGGCGGCGGGCCGTAGCTCTGGCTCATGCCCATGCACCCGAGCCCGATAGCCGAAACCTCGAGTCCCTGACCGAGTGTTCGTGTCTGCATCATGTCATCTCCCTGTCCTGTTGCCGGTTCCCGCTGGCCGATCTTGCCAAGCCGGCCCATGCGCATCGCTGCGATGACTCCGCCATCCATGAGCAGGTCACTGCCGGTCACGAACGCTGCCTCCGGACCAAGCAGGTACGCGGCCGCGGCGGCGACCCCATCCGCGTCGTCGCGGATGCCGCGACCAGCGCCCCGTAGCGCGAACCGGTCTCCGAAGCGAGCTCGTGCTGCGCCAGCGGGGTGAGGAAGATCCCGGGGCTGATCGCGTTAAGGCACCCGCCGTGTTCGGCCCAGCGCAAACACTCGGCCTTCACTCGGAGTCCGTTCGCTCGTTTCGACACGCCGTACGCCGGGCCGGATGCGTCGATCCCTCTCAGGAACGGGACAGCACCTGCTTGCCCATCCCCTGGCGGCGGGCGATCGCTTCACCGATCCTCCCGGCCCCGATGACGACCACGACATCCTTGTTCATTCCACGCACCTATCCGACCAAAGGTGAGACTCCGCCAGGCCGATATGACCGTCAGACGGGCATCACTCCGGGATAACGAGCCGGGTGAACGAGAGCGAGGCCAGGATCCAGGCGTCGCCTTCCTGCACATACACCTCCGTCACCACGAACGGATTGGTGACCTCGTTGCCGCGCACGACGGCGTCGAGACGAATCGTGTTCAGCAGGATGGCGGTCGTCGGGCCGACGAACCGCACCGATGCTTCCTGGATCTCCGCGTGCTTGTAGTGTATGCCGCCGCTCCGGATGACCTCGAGTTCCTGCTCCCGGGACATCGTCCGGCTCATATGGACAAAAACCGCATCTTCATGGAAGAGACCGGCCAGCGCATCGACATCGCGCTCCGACATCCACTGCCACTTCTGGCGGGAAAGATCGAGGATATGTTGCTCTGCATTGGTGCTCATATGGGTGTTCTCCCTGGATTCACGAGCGATCAGGTCTCGCGCCGGGCCTCGCCGAGCATCTTCACGACCGCGGGGTCGCGATGATCGAAGAAGAGGCTGGTCTTCGTGTCCAACGTCGCGATCGACTCCATTTCCTCCGGCGCAAGCTCGAAGTCGAAGACGTTGACGTTTTCCTCGATCCGCTCCCTCCGCACGGACTTCGGGATCACCGCGACGCCACGCTGGATCTGCCAGCGGAGGATGACCTGCGCGACCGTCTTGCCGTGCTTACCAGCAATCTCTTCGAGAACCGGGTTCGTGAACATGTCGTTCCGGCCTTCGGCGAACGGCGCCCATGCCTGGATCTGGACGCCGTTCTCGCGCAGGAACGCCTGTGTTTCGACCTGCTGCTGGAACGGGTGCACCTCGATCTGGTTCACCGCCGGCACGACCTCGTTGTGGACGATCAGATCCATGACACGGTCCGGCTGGTGGTTGCTGACGCCGATGGCACGGACGCGGCCATCGCGAAGCATTCCCTCCATCGCACGCCAGGAGCCGTAAACGTCACCGAACGGCTGATGGATCAGGTAGAGGTCGAGATAGTCGAGCCCGAGGCGCTGCAAGGACCGCTCGAACGCGGCCTTCGCGCGCTCCTCGCCCTGGTCCTGGATCCACAGCTTGGTGGTGACGAAGATCTCCTCGCGCGGGATGCCGCTGGCCCTGATCGCCTTGCCGACCGCTTCCTCGTTGCCATAGGCCGCAGCCGTATCTATCAACCGGTAACCGACCGCCAGCGCGTCCGCAACGCTCCGCTCGCACTCCTCAGGGTCGGGAATCTGGAACACACCGAACCCGAGGATCGGCATCTCTACGCCGTTGTTGAGCGTAACCGGGGGAATCGAAACCATCCGTCCTTCTCCTTTAGCGCCGGATGCCATCATGTGGCACCAGCTTCAGCGTTGCGGCCTGCGCCTCCGGCTTCACGATGCTGGGCACGATCGACGGATAGCGTTGGTATTTCTCCCAGTACGCGGTATCGATCTCATCGTGCGGGCCATCGACTTCCTCGAATGCGACCTCCGTCGAAACACCACGGGCGGTAATCGTCCCTTCGTGTCGAGCCAGTGCGCCCTGAAACCATGATGCATCGCGGCCATTCACCGACCGCACATAGAGATCGTCACCGTGGCAGACGATCCAGACGATCACCGGCTTCCGGAGCGTACCGTCCTGCCGCATCGTGGCGACCGTGATCTCCTCCGGCTCCCCGAAAGTCATCAAGTCTTCATTCGACCATCCCATGTGCGTACCTCCTGTCCTCAGACCCGTCGTGTACGACTCCCCTTGTTCACCGCATCGTCCGGATACGGCATCACCAGCAACCTCGCGCTCTCGACGCGTGCGCCGGTCGGGTCGAGCCGGTCCGCGACCGCCCGAAGCGCTCGACCCAGCCGCAGCCGAAGCAGAGTCCGCTCAACGGCCACCGCGGGCGGCCAGTCCGGGTCCGGCGCAAAGCGCTCGACCTTCTGTCGATGCTCCTCGAGCACGACGCTGCTGATCATGTACTGATGGACCATGCTTCGATTCTCCATTCCGGACCCATGACGGCACCTTGCCCATACCCCAGAGGCTTGACGATCATCCGGGGCAGCCCCGGATTGAACAAAGCTCCGTACGCTGATGAGTGCCGCTGGCCTGCCGCGGCTACTTCATCAAGAATATCGGCATCGCCTTCAGGGGCGATAGAAGGATCGTCCGGGATGATTGAACAATCCTCCAACCTGTGCCACCATGCATCTAGTCGCAGAAAAGGAGATGAGACGTGGTGGCCCAGCAGGAAACGCGTCGGATAACAGACGAACATCGTGTAGAGGATCTCCGCCAGGAGTT
>DATGPC010000043.1:0-2017 GCA_035305265.1 Thermomicrobiales bacterium
GTCCGGTTGTTCTCCGGGGTGGTGTCCGTGCCGTCGGCGCCGACATCGACGGTGAACGACATCTCACCTGGCGCGCCCGGCGTGATGGTCACCGACGTCGTCCAGCTGGCGCCCGGGTCGAGCTCCGGTGTCGTGCAGCGAACCCGATGCTCTTCTGGATACATGGAGCAGCCGTACGCGATGCCCGGCGGGTCCGTCGCGACGACCTCACCGAGCTCGACGTCGGGGGGGACGTCATGGTCCAGCGCGACGCCGGTGGCGGTTGTCGAGCCGCTGTTCACAACGGTGATCTGGTAGCTCATCGCCGTTCCCTCGGTCGCGGACTCTGGCATGGAGATGCTGGCTTCCAGGTCACTCTTCGGCATCTCGAGGACTTCGACGCCCGTCTCGTCGCCTTCATTCGCCGCCTCACCGGCTTCAGACGACGGGATGTATACCAGCGAGATCGCCCGGGTCATGAACCGGGTCGGCTCACCGGTGCCGTCGGCGGAGATGAGCCACGTGTCTGAGGCATCCCCGTAGAGCAGCCGGTCGTTGTCCAGCCACAGGATCTGGTCATCGATGCTGCGTGTTTCCGACAGCGGCGTCTCCGTCATCGTTTCCAGGTCAAGGACGTGGAAACGCCAGATCGAGCCGGTCAGGTCACCGCCGACCTTCTTCTTGAACGCGATTCGGGTGTTGTCGGGAGAGATCGAGGGGCACTCGACGTTCTCTCGCAGCACATCAAACTCCCGTGCCGCGATGTCTCCCCGGACGAGATATGTTTTCCCGCCAGTCGCCAGCGTCGCGTAGAAGATGTTGGTGTCGTTCGTGAACGTGACGCCCCAGAAGTTGAAGTCCTCGTTGAAGAACACCTCGCCGTCTCGATAGGTCGTGAACTCCTCGAGATTGGCGAGGCTTTTCGCGCTTTCGAGCTCGATGATGAGGGTTTCGGTGGAGAACCCGTCCTCGGCGTACGAGTGGCCGGTCACGAACGAGGTGGTCGCCCCGTACTTCCCGTCCGGTGAGACGCGGGTCCGGCTGGGGATGCCGCCGAGACGTACCCGGCCGGTCTCTTTCAGGTCGGCATCGAGGATATAGGCGGAGAATGTGCCGGCCGGTCCGCCGCCTTCGGCAAGGCAGAGCGCACGGCCTCCGTCAAAATGGATCCGCAGGCACCGTAACGGAACCATGCTCCGATCGGTGGCCGGTTCGTTCGCGGGCACCACGCCAACCTGGTTCCAGTGGTCGCCAGGCAGGACGTTGCGAAACATCAGTGCGCCTTCCGGTGTTGCGACGCGGGCGATCGCCCCCGGGGCGCCGGCGTTATTCATCGGACCGCCGTCCCCCGAGCCCTGACCGCCATCCCGGATCACGGCCCAGGTGATTGCCCCGGCGGCGAGGAGCAGACAGGCAACGCAGATGCCGATGAAGATCGTTCGCCGGGAGCCTGTGAGCGGCATGCCCGGCTGCCAGGGGGCCTGCGCCGGGACGGCTGCGGCGGCCTGGGCGGTCCTGTTGGAGATCGGTGCCGTCTTTGATTGCGATCGATTGGGTTGGGGCCGGCGTTGTCGTTTACGCGCCATCAGTAGTTGCTCCGAATCCGGATGTCATGACGAGACGAGCGGCCGCGATGGTTGCCAACGCGAGGACGAAGATGAATACCCCGACGGCGACGGACATGCCCTGCCAGGACCACAGCAGGCCGAAGAGGATCGAGGCCACGAGCCGGCCGACGTTTGTGACGGTGGACAGGAGCGCGAGGCCGCTCGAACGGAGATCTTCCGGCAGGAGCATGCTGCCGATCGCCATCAGCACGCCGTCCGTTGCGGCGTAGTACACGCCGAGCAAGACGAGGTAGATGATGACCTGTGCCGCTCCGTACCAGGGGAGGAGCAGGAGGCCATACACGGAGAGAAGCACCAGGTACCCGCCGACGAATACCCGGCCGCGGCCGACGCGGTCCGCCAGTTGGCCCATCGGGATCGCGAGCAGCATGAAGATCAGAGCGGTGGCGACGTAGAGCAGCGGGAAGAAC
>DATGPC010000044.1:0-2446 GCA_035305265.1 Thermomicrobiales bacterium
TGTCGAACTTGTGCGCCGGCAGGATCGGGCCAACGGTGCCGCCCGCGAAGGGCTCGAACCAGGCAGCTGATGGCTGGGTGAAGGTCACCTGCGCGGTGAGATCATCGACCGCCTCGATGGACTCGACGATCTCCCACGGCCCGGCGGAGACCGCCGCGTTGTCCGGGTTGGTCACCCACTGCCAGGTGAAGACGACGTCATTCGCCGTGAACGGCTCGCCATCGCTCCACATCACGCCTTCCTTCAGGTTGAAGGTGACGGTGGAAAGGTCCTCGGCAAGGAGACCGTTCTCGACAGCGGGAACCTCGGCGGCGAGCTGGGCAAAAAGCGAACCGTCCGGGAGGTAGTTCAGGAGCGGCTCCTGGACCGGCTGACCGGCAAGGAAGTCCTTGGTGCCGGTACCGGTGTGGGCATTCGCGGTTGTCGCAGCCTGCCACTGGATCAGGCGGAGCTCGCCGCCCTCGCCACGGGTCCGGCCTTCCATTCCCGCTTCGTGGTTGGACGGGGCGCCTTCGACCGGACTGGCGGACGGCGTACCGTCCTGGCCCGGGTAGACGGCAAAGCCGTTCTTCGAGCCGCCCGCGGCGGAGATCACGGCCGCATTGGCCATGAACACCGCGGCTCCAGCGCCGATTCCGGTAGCGGAGGCGCGGTTAATGAACTCGCGACGGGAGATCGTTCCCGCCTTCAGCGAGTCGTACAACATTCCGAGGGTGCTTCGTGACATTGCCATGTTTCCAGGTACTCCTGTCCCACCGGCATTCCACCGGCTGATCAAAACCAAACATGGGCCCCTCGCTCCTCCCTGGAGCGTACGCCGGGAGGCACTGTCACCAGCCCCTCCAATATTGGATTGTGCGTATGCCCCGGATAATAATCGGGCGTCCGGATTATTTCAAGACCGAACGACAATTTCGCTCGACGTTTGGGCCGATCGCCAATGTTCCTTCGGCGGAGCAAACAAACCGCCAGCCTTTCTCCAGCGGGAGCGGCTGGCGGTTCGACATGTGATGTCGTATTGAATTGGGCCCCAGGTTGGTCCGCTATTCCAGCGATTGTGGCCCTCTACGACCTGGCATCGTCCGCGAAGTTCCAGTTCGCGATGTTCCAGTAGGTCACGTCGTGGAACGGTCCGAGCACGAGATTTTCCGCCCGGAGCTCGTGCGAGTGGGCGTAGGTGCTGACGGACCGGTTGACCAGCGGGATGACCGCAACGTCGTTGATCAGGATGTCGTTCATCTCGATGAGGAGCTCGGAGGCGCGATCCATGTCCGTCTCCACCAGCAGCTCCTCGAACCTCGCATCGAACTCGTCATTGACATAGCGAACGTAGTTCTGACCCTGCCACGCATTCGAGCGCTGGGCGACGTTCGATCGGTCCTCACCGGCGTACCACGCCAGCAGATACGAGGAAGGAACAGGCGAGGTCGGGTTATCCGTGTACATGTTGATATCCCAGTAGTTGTGGGAGATGTTCTGCTCGTTGCCTTCCGTGCTGTCGAAATAGATGCCGGCGTCGATCTGCTCCAGCTGGGTACCCACCCCGATGGAGTCGAACGACTGCTTGATGACGGCCTGGGTCTTCTGGCGCACCGCGTTCACGGACGTCGCGTAGCGGATCCGCATCTCTACCCCGCCTTTTTCGCGGACGCCATCGTCGTTCATCACCCAGCCGGCGTCGTCGAGGAGCTCCGCCGCCTTCTCAAGGTTGAACTCCCAGCTCGTGTTCGGCGACTCGAACACCTCGACGCCAGCCAGGATGTTCGCGGTCGGCGGCTGGCCCTCTCCATAGAACTCGTCCGCGATCGTCTGGCGGTCGCAGGCGACGTTCAACGCCTGGCGCACCGTCAGGTCCGCCAGGAACGGGTGCGGCGTGTTGATCTCCGAGCGCTGGCCATCGACTTCAGTGTTCGGGTCGGAGAAGTTCAGGTTGAGGCGCTCCACCGAGGCGCCTCGCGCCACGGTGATCGTGCCGAAATCACCATCCTCATCGATCTGCTGGAGGATCTCCGGCTCGACCTGCAGGTTCGATGCGTAGTGATACTCGCCGGTCTGGCAGACGGCCCTGGCTGCTGCAGCGGCCTCGCCACCACCCTTGAGGAGCACGCGACTGAAGAACGGCTTGTTCGGCTCGCGGTAGTTCTCGTTCGCGACGTATGTGACCTGGTCGTTGACCCGGAACTCCTCGATAACGAACGGCCCGGTCCCGATCGGGTTCGTGACGAAATCCTCGTTCCTGTTGGAGGGATCGTCGCCGAACACATGCGATGGATAGATCGGGCCGTTCTCGTTCCCGGTGAATGGAAGGAACCACGCGGCTGATGGCTCTGAGAACGTGGCCACCACCGTCAGGTCATCGACCGCTTCGAGCGATTCGACGGGCTCCCACTGCTCGATGCTGACCGACGCATTGTCCGGATTCATGATCCATTGCCATGTGAAGACG
>DATGPC010000045.1:0-3877 GCA_035305265.1 Thermomicrobiales bacterium
CACCTTGATCACCGGCATCATGGCGTCCGGGAAATCGTCCGTCGCGCAAGCTTTGGCGGAGCGGCTGTCGCCCTCGGTTCATGTCCGGGGCGACGCCTTCCGCCGGATGATCGTCAACGGCCGCGAGGACATGACATCGCCTCCGTCCGAAGCGGCCCTGCGCCAGCTCGATCTGCGCTACCGGCTCATGGTCAGCGCCGCGCTCGCATACCGCGATGCCGGCTTTCACGTCGTCTGCCAGGACGTCATCCTCGGCGATGCGCTGTCCGAGGTCGTCGCCATGTTCGGCAATACGCCCGTTGATGTCGTCGTGCTTTGCCCCCGGCCTGATGTGGTCGCCACGCGCGAGACGCAGCGTCGGAAGACCGGCTACGTCGGCTTCACCGTCGAGGACTTGGACCGGTCCCTGCGGCAAGAGACGCCCCGGATCGGCCGTTGGATCGACTCATCCGATCTCACCGTGGAAGAGACGGTGGACGCGATCCTCTCCGGGCGGACTTCCCGCCAGCGCAGATGAACCCCGTACAGTCGCCCCTTGTGGGCGACTCCTGTCCTGCCGAGGTGAGGGCAAACCTCGCCATGAGAGTTGCCCATCGGTTGCAGCAGGGAAGGCCGGGATCCTCGCCACGAGAGTCGGCCACGAGGGCCGGCTGTACACGGTGCTTGCGACTTATCGCGGGCGCGCCTCGATGCTGTGCATCACCCCGAGGAAGGTCCGCCGCGCGTCCACGATCTCCAGTCCCGCTGCCTCAGCGAGCTGGCGTGGCTCGCGGTTGGTGTGGCAGCCGTCATGGTCGCCGCGCCGCCGTTCGGACCAGTCCTGCCAGGCGGCGATCGGCCGAACACTGCTGCGGCCGTGCTCGAGCAGCAGGATCCGCCCGTCGGGTTTCACAACGCGCGCGAACTCCTTCAGCGCCCGGATCGGATCGGCGTAGGAGCACAGCCCCAGCGACGAGACGACGGTGTCGAACGTATCGTCGGCGTACGGGAGGTTGTGGGCGTCGAGCTGTCGCACCTCGATGTCCCGCCCGAGCGCGACGCCCCGGCTCCGGGCCGTCGAGAGTTGGAAGGGGCTGGCGTCGCCGGCGGTAATCCGGCAATCGGCGGGGTAGTACTGGAAATTCGCTCCGTCACCACACGCGACATCGAGCACGTGCCCCCAGGCGCGGGAGAATAGCTCCCTCCGCAGGCGACCGATCAGCAACTTTTCGTCGATCCCGGTGCTTGTGCGGTACATGGACGAATCCGGGAACGAAAGCGTCCGGGGGGTGACAATGGTTTCGGCGGTCATGTCAGCTCCAATGCACTTATACGGTGTACAGGTACGTTGTATAGTCCACAGGCTACCTGTACGGTGTACACTTGTCAACACATGCGTACGCCAACGACCGACTCACCAGCCGAACGCACGTCCCTGACGCCCGATGCGATCATCGCGGCGGCCATCGAGCTGGCCGATCGGTACGGCCATGAAGCCGTGACCATCCGCCGGGTTGCGGCCGCCCTCGACGTGACCCCGATGGCGCTGTACTGGCATTTCCGCAAGAAGGACGATCTCCTCGCGGGAATCGTCGAATGGGTCTTTCGCCAGATGGACGTCTCGATGGAAGAGGGCGCGGAATGGGACGCTGTCCTGCGCGGGGTGCTCGAGGCCGAGCTGGAGGTCCTGCGACGCCACCCGGCGCTCGCCTCGCTGATGCTCTCGCACGAGACAACGTCGGAAGCGCTCCTTAACGTGATCGAGGTGGCGCTGGCGGCGCTGCGGAGAGCCGGCTTTACCCCGACGGAGGCCGTGCAGGTCGTCCAGCACGCCCACCAGACGGTAGTGAATCTCGTGCTCCGCCAGCCTGGGTATGCGCCCGAGCGGACGCCCGGCGAGATCGCGGATCAGGAGCGGCAGACGGTAGCGATGCTCCATGCCCTGCCGCCGGATCGCTATCCCCATGTCATCGAGGCGGCTGTGCCTTTGAGCCGGTGTGAGGATCCGGACGCGTATTACGCCTTCGGGCTCGAGATGCTGATGGCGGGAGTCCGCGCCATGGCGGCGCAGCGGGCTACCGGTGGGACGTGACGCCAACCTGCTGGCACATCTCCAGCAGCGGGCACGTTGAGCACTTTGGCCGCACGCCGGTGCAGATGTGCTTGCCGAACGGCACAAGCCGTTCGTTGATCTCGACCCAGTAGCGTTCCGGCAGGGTCTTCTCCAGCGCCAGCATCGTTTTCTCCGGCGTGCTCGCGCGAACATAGCCCCAACGGTTCGTGACCCGATGAACATGGATGTCGACGCTGATGCGCGACTCGCCGCAGGCGATCCCGAGCGCGAGGTTCGTGCATTTCGGGCCGATACCGGCGAACGACTGCATCGTCTCCGCGTCGCACGGCAGTTCTCCGTCGAACTCGTCGCGGACGCGCGTTGCGATATCCCGGATCTGGACCGCCTTGCGCTCGTGGAAGGTCACGTCGTCGATCAATGCGTCGATGTCGGCCGGCGTCATGCCGGCAAGGGCGTCCGGCGTGCGCGCCTGTTCAAAGAGGCGCCGGGATGCGACGATGCTCACCTCGTCGCGCGTGCGGACGGAGAGCAGGCACGCGATCAGCTGCTCGAACGCGGTGTCGAACCCGTCGTCGCGCAGCTCGAACATCGCCGCTTTCGGGAATGGGCGGACCGCATCCCGCAGCCGCTCCATCGCGAGGTCGATGTCAAACGGACGTTTTTCCTCTCCTGGTTCCATCAGGGGTTGGAGGGCATGTTGTTCATCGGCATCGACGAGGGCGCCCGGTCAGGCGAGCGGCGTTCCCTGCTCAGCCGGCGGGCGATGGTGCCGACGACGCGCCGACATACCCGTTGCAGCTCTTCCGGGGTCATCGTTGTCGGCGACATCACGCCCTGGATCGTCAGGCCGTCCCACATGACATGGAGCACGGCGGCGGTCTCCTCGAGGAACGGATCCTCGAACTGCTCCGTTATCTCCTCTGGCGGCGGCATGCCGGCAAGGATCGCCACGTTGCGACGGCTGTGGAACCGCGCTTCCGTCCACACCCGCTTCATCAGCGCCGCAATGCCCGGATGGGACAGCCCGCGGTCCATGTACGCGATCCAGATGCGGATGTAGCTCGCGCGTTCGGCATCGATGGGGGCGACAGCCATCATCGTGTTGTAGACGCGTTCCTCCGGCGAGCTGGATTCGGCCATCCCGGCCTTGGTGATCGCGTCGAACGCGCGGTCGACGGTGCGGCCCAGCGCATGCGCGATCAGGTCTTCCTGGCGCGGGAAGTAGTAACGGATCGCGCCGACGGACCAGCCGGAGGCCTTGGCGACGCTCCGGACAGAGACGCTGTCAAGCCCTTCCTCGAGGATAAGGTTTGCGACCGTCTGCGCTAATTCCTCGCGTCGTTCGTCATGGTCAGCATAGCGTGGCATTCTCTGGTCTCCATGTCTTAATACAGATGTGCGGTTCTCCCGGCGCTGGTTGCCCTGTGCTGGCTATCGATGGGCCGGGAGTCGCCTTCGCGACTCGCTTCTGTCACCCTGTATCGCGGGAGCCGTGCCATGAGTCGACGTATGTGGCGCCTAGGCGCCTCGTGAGCGGATGATCTGCCCCGTAATCCACCGCCCCGCGTCGCTGGCGAGGAAGACGATGAGGCGGGCAGCGTCGGTGGGAAGTCCCACTCGCCCGAACGCCATCTCCGATGTGATCGCGGACTTCAGCTTGTCGTCCATCCATCCGGTATCGGTCGCGCCGGGGTCGATCGCGTTGACGGTGATGCCCTTTGCCGCCACTCCGGCAGAGAGCGATGTCGTGAACGCTTCGATCGCCCCCTTGGTCGTGGCATAGGACAACACGTCAGGCATCGGGTGAAGCCCCTGGCCGGACGT
>DATGPC010000046.1:0-4771 GCA_035305265.1 Thermomicrobiales bacterium
GAGCAGGTCACCGGCGTCGAGAATGTCGAAAACGTCGAGAACGACGTCGTCGGCGACCAGCCGGAGATCCGGATCGAGGTCAGCCCGCAGCGAGCGGCCATCAACGGAACCGCAGCGGCGGCCATCGCCGGACAGATCGGGAGCGCGCTCAACGGGATGCCGGCCGGCCAGGTCACCATCGACGGCGTGCCGCTGCCGGTCACGATCATGTTCGAGGGCGAGATGACGCCGGAGTCGCTGGCGGCCCTTCCGGTCTCATCGACCTCCGAGGCGACGCTCGACAACGTCGCGACGATCGAGCGCGTCGAAGGCCCGTCGCAGATCATCCGGCAGGATGGCGTCCGCACAGCGACGATCACCGGCGCGATCACGTCGGACGACACCGGCGGCCCGATCGCCGATGTGCAGTCCATCATCAACGACTATGAGGCGCCCGAAGGCATCACCATCAGCGCGGGCGGCATCGCCCAGCAGCAGGAAGACGCCTTCCTCGACATGGGTCTCGCCATCATCGTCGCGATCGCCGCTGTCTACGTCGTCATGGTCGCCGGGTTCGGCTCCCTGCTGACGCCGTTCGTCATTCTCTTCAGCCTTCCGCTGGCCATCATTGGCGTGCTGCTGGCGCTGCTGGTGACGGGCAAGACGCTTGGCCTTTCCGCCCTGATCGGTCTCCTGATGCTCGTCGGCATCGTGGTGACGAACGCGATCGTGCTCCTGGAGTACGTCATCGAGCTGCGCGGCAAGGGGATGCCGCTGCAGGAGGCGATCGTCGAGGGCGGCAAGGTCCGCCTCCGCCCGATCCTGATGACGGCACTGGCGACGATGCTCGCGCTCGTCCCGCTCGCCCTCAGCGATGAGTCCGGCGCCCTCATCGCGGCCGACCTTGCCGTGGTCGTGATCGGCGGCTTGTTGACCTCGACGCTGCTGACGCTCTTCGTCGTGCCGGTCATCTACGAGCTGCTTGGCCGGTGGCAGGAACGTCTCGCGTCGAAGCGCGATGATGACCCGACGGACGCTGACGATGTCGACACCGCGTCCGGGGCGCAGACAGGGCCGGTCGGCACCGCCTCCGGTCAGGCATAACCCCTCGTGCCCCCGCGAAGCATGCTTCGCGGGGGCACGGCCTGTGCACGAAACCGCGCATGGTGGTTCACGTTGGCGCAAGAATTGATAGTATGCGGGTAAGCCGAACGATCACTGCTACGAACCGTGCCAAGCCACGACCGTTTGAACCGGTAGAGCGCCCGGAGGACGTCCTGTCCTTTCCCGGCGACGTCCGGAACATCCGGCAACCCGCCGAAGGAGCGAGTCGGCTCGTATCCGGATGAGGGAGGAGAGAGACTATGGAGCTCCGTGACGAGGCCAGGTCATCGACGGACAGCCGGGACGGCCTGCTCGACAACCTGCGCGATGCGCTGGAAGACCTTGACTGGAGGAACCTGCAGCTGGCGGATCGCATCCTCGCGCCGTACCAGCTCACCCTTCCCCAGCTCGCCGTCCTCACGATCCTCGACCGCATCGGGCCGAACGTCGAGATGTCGCGCATCGCGACGCGCACGGGCCTCCCGCCCAGCACGATCACCAGCATCATGGACCGTCTGCTCCTCCGACGCTTCGTCGAGCGGCGCCATCACCCGGACGACCGCCGGCGCGTCACCGGCTCGATCACGGACGATGGCCGGGCCGTGGTGGAGGAGCTCCGGGAACAACGGCGGAAGATCATCACCGACCTGCTGGGCTCGCTGTCAGACGACGAGCTCCGCGTGCTGTGGCACCTCGTCGATCGCTGGTTGTCGTTCAGCGAGGATCAGCTAAGTCAGGTCGACGACCACGCCTGACGGCTCACCTCCCGGGCGAGGGTCTCCACGCCAGGGAGCGCCGCCCGGATGCGCTCTCCCCGCGCCGCGATAGCATCTGGCCCGGACAGACCGAGGTCGCCGAGCACCGCCCGGTACCCTGATTCCGCATCGGGCACGCGTCCTGGCGCGTCAACGTGCAGCACCGTCATGCAGCGGGTAAAGGTCACCGCGATCCAGAACATCGCCTCGCGGTGATGCCCCGACCGGATCGCCTCCCGGCTGCCGTCGATCGCGAGCGACCGCGATTGTGGCAACAAATCCGTTGCGAACGGCAGCGGCGTCCGGATCGCTGGCCCGGTGAACGCGAGCACCGGCTCCAGCGCATCGAGATGGCGCAATGCCGTCTCGGGCCTAATGTCCTCGGAGCCGAGCAGCGCCAGCAGTTCACCGTAGTGCTCACCCTGCCCGTATTCATCGAGAAGCGCGCGCGTCGCCTCGAATCGCTTGCGTACCGTCGGATTCCGGCCTGCGGCGACCAGCAGGATGTGCGGCACGCCCCCGGCAGCGAACAGCACCGACATCGCCTGCGCATGCAACGGCGCGTCCGCATCGATCCCGTCGACGCGGTCCAGTACGGTATGCCGCGCCATCCCGACGCGTCGCCAGACCCATTCGGGGTCGCCGAACGAGCGGCGAACCTCCTGCCGCAACGTGTCGAGCGCCCCGGACGGATCGGCCAGGATCCGCGCCGTCGCCACGCCGGGCGCGAGGTGGTAATGCCCCAACACACGCTCCGGGTCGGCAACGTCCTCCTTCGCGAGATACGTCACCTCCAGGAGGACGCCGTCCACCATCATCTTCCCCGGCTTTGGCGGCGCATCGGGTATGTCGACGACAACCATGACATCCAGATCCGACGTTGACGGGAGCGGCTCGTCCGGAGGCATGATGTTGATGGACCCGACCGTGTACGCGCCGGAGAATCCGCGGATATCCGCCGCGTTTTCGGCCACCCACTTCAGCGCGATCCCGAGTGCCTCGGCTACAGTCACCGGCATTCCTAATCCTCCCGGGCCTTGCTGTCGCCCTTGACCGTCATCAGTGGCCGGAGCGTATGCACCACCTCGACGAGATCCCGTTGCCGGTCGACGACCATCTCGACATCCTTGTACGCGAGGGGCGCCTCATCGACATAGGACATCGACGCCTTCGAGAACGTCCCGGCCAACGACTCGGCGAACGCCTTCGCCGTGATCGACTTCCGGGCGACGTTGCGCCCCATGACCCGGCCCGCGCCATGCGAGCATGACTCGAAGCTGTCCGGATTCCCGAGTCCGCGCACGATGAAGCTTGGCGTCCCCATGCTGCCGGGGATGACGCCCATTTCGCCCTTCGCCGCGCTGGTCGCGCCCTTCCGGTGCACCATCACCTGCTGGCCGCCATGCTCCTCGAGCCGCGCGAAGTTGTGATGGATGTTGATGACCTGCAGCGGCGCATCGTGTGTAACGGGCATCCGGTGCGCTTCCATCGTCCGCCATAGCCACCGCAGCAGCTTCTGGCCCATCTCCTTGCGGTTCGCCAGCGCGAAGTCGGTCGCCCACTGCATGTCGTGGAGGTAGTCCTGTCCCCACTCGTGATCGAGCGGCAACGACGCGAGATCCTTCCCGACAACGAGGCGCCGTCGCGTCGTCAGGTCGACGGCGAGGCCGTTGTAGTGGTTTGCGATCCGCAGCCCCGTGTTGCGGCTGCCGGAATGCACCATGAGCCAGATCTCGCCGACCTCGTCCACCTGCGCCTCGAGGAAATGGTTCCCGCCGCCGAGCGTGCCCAGCTGGAACGCCGCCTTTTCCTTCAGGAGCCGCTGCAGGTCCGTCGCCCGCAGCTTCCGGTCGAGCGGCCCGAGTTTCTGCGGCGCCTTGTGCGAGGCAAACCCGGTCGGGACCTCCCGCGCAACGTGGCTTGCCCACTCGCGCCAGAAGCGCTGGTCCATCCGCTCCCGGTCGTACGCGATACCTGTCTGGATCGCGTGCAGCCCACAGCCGATATCGACGCCAACCGCGTTCGGGATGACCGACCCGATCGTCGGCGCCACGCACCCGATCGGGACGCCATAGCCGACATGGCAGTCCGGCATCACCGCGACATGGGAGCCGATCTCGGGGTGGTTCGAGACGTTGACGAGCTGCTCCCACGCGCCCTTCTCGATTTCCTCGCGCGGCAACCAGCTCCGGATGGGAACCCCGGTCTCCGGCGTTTCGATGACGACAACCATGGCAGCACCTCACAATTTCACGGCAGGCCGGCAATGCACGCCTGCGGTCGGGGTCGCCGGATACATGCCAGATCATGAGCATCGTCACAATCCGGCGCTTTCGATGGGCAATTATGGACAGATCCTGGTGCGTCGCAGAGGCACGACGGGGTGTGCCCGAAGCCTATTGCGCCACGGCGGCAATCGCGAGCAGCACAAGCTGCGTGGCGGAGACGGTGTTCTCGAAGGACATGTTGTCGATCGTGTCCGCCGAGGAATGATGAACGCCGTAGTCATCGGCGAGGAGCCGCGCGACCAGCACCGCCTCGATCCCCTGGCGGCGCAGCATCGTGTCGTCCGAGACGATCCCGTCCGACTGGTAGGCGCGGATATCCTGCCCCAACCCGTAGCCCGCGTTGATGTCGATCAGCAGGTCCGTCATCCACGCCGATTGCGGTCCTGAATTGAGGATAAGGCGGGTACCGTAGGCCGGATTCCCGATGGTGTCGAGGTTGAAAATGCCTTCGATCGGCACGCCATTTTGGACGATCGCATCGGCGTAGGCCATCGACCCGATGATCATCGTCTCCTCGGCGTTCACGAAGATGATGTGGACCGGGTGGTCCAGCTCGTAGCCAGCCAGGATTCGCGCGATCTCGAGCGCCCCCGCGACCCCGGAGGCATTGTCGTCAGCGCCCGGCGCCTCGTCGAACGACTCCGC
>DATGPC010000047.1:0-5620 GCA_035305265.1 Thermomicrobiales bacterium
CCCGATCTCGAAGTCGTTCGGGTCGTGAGCCGGCGTCACCTTCACGGCGCCGGTACCGAACTCCTTCTCGACGTGTTCGTCGGCGACGATCGGGATCAGGCGATCCACGATCGGGAGCCGGACCTGCTTACCGATCAGGTGCGCGTACCGCTCGTCGTCCGGGCTCACCGCCACGCCGGTATCCCCGAGCATCGTCTCAGGACGCGTGGTCGCCACAACGATGCGCTCGTCCGAGCCCTCGACCGGATACGCGAGATACCAGAGGTTCGACGTCTCGTCCCGGTACTTTACTTCAAGGTCAGAGATCGCGGTGTTACATCGCGGGCACCAGGAGATGATCCGCTCGCCCTTGTAGATTAGACCCTTGTCATAGAGATGCTTGAAGGCGTGCCGGACTGCCTTCGCCGGCCCGTCGTCCATCGTGAAGGCGAACCGGGACCAGTCGGCCGATGCGCCGAGCAGTTTCATCTGCTCACGGATACGTGGGCGATATTCGTCCATGAATTGCCACACGCGCTCGAGGAACTTCTCCCGTCCCAGGTCGTGCCGGGTCAGGCCCTCCTTCATCAGCTCCTTCTCAACCACCCACTGGCCGGCGATGCCAGCATGGTCGGCGCCGGGGATCCAGAGGGTGGGATCGCCCTTCATGCGGTGCCAGCGGACCATGATGTCCTCGAGCGCCACAAACAACGCGTGCCCGACGTGCAGCACTCCCGTGACGTTCGGCGGCGGCATCACGACCACAAACGGGTCGCGTCCTTCGGTCAGGTCCTTGTCGTTCGGCTGGAAGTAGCCTTGCTCGTCCCACCAGTCGTAGAGATTCCGCTCCACGGCCTTGGGGTCATAGGCTTTGGCCAGCTCCGCCGGTTGTGTGTTCGTCGTATCCATCCTGAAAGCCTCTTCCGGGAATCGCTGCTGGTTGGAGTCAGGTACAAAAAAGCCGTCCTGACGTTGCCAGGACGGGTCTCCCCGCGGTACCACCTCGCTTCGGTGCGCACGGCACCGCTCTCGAACGCGCTAACGGGCGTACCCGCCACCCGCTACATCCGGGATACGGATCTCACAGGCGGTCCTCACGGGCGACGTTCGGTGTTCCTTGCCCTGCCGCGGCTTCCAGTCCCTGGCCGCCGGCTCCCTGGAGGGATGCACACCTACTCCTCCCGCTCATCGGAGGTGCGTCAAGTATACGCTATGACGCAAGCGCCCCTGGACCAACGTTGCGAGGCGCATTGCACATCAGCGCCTCGCAGCGCGCACCTACTTGGCAGTTTCCGGCTCGGCGTCCGGGGAGGTGATGTACAGCTCGGCTTCCGGCTCCCGCAGGATCTGCCGGTAGATTTCTAGCTGGTCGAGAACGTCCGCGATGACCTGCTCCTTCGAATAGCCAAAGATGTTGTACCCGCGACGTCCGTCGAAGAACCAAGTCATGGCGCGCCAGGCCTTCCGGTTCTGCGCGTGTTTGGCGCCGAGTGAGCTCAAGACGAACGCCGGGATATTCGAGCCTTTCAGCTGCACCCCGTACACGAAGTCGCGCATGTGCTCGGACGAGGCAACAAGCCAAACGCTGTCATCGTCTTGCTTCACTTCGGCTGTTCGACCTCGCTCCGTCATCTCGGCGGCGACTTCCTCAAGCGCAGGCTTGACCGTATCATTGATGAACGCCTCAACGCTTTCACGCTGGGGCGGACGCATCAGGCCGCGCAGGCGAGATGTCCACGGAGTGACGGTTCCGCCAACGATATGCGGCGCGGCGCGCTGTTGCCGGAGGAGCATGCGCCCGGCCTGGTCGGCGGCGAATCCACGCGCCAAACCCCATGTCAGCGCGAGCATGACGATGATGAACGGCAGTGCGCTGGCTGTCATGGCGGTCTGGAGTGCGGTCAGGCCACCCGCAACCAGCAGGACGGCCGCAATCGCCGCCAGCAGGAAGCACCACGCCATACGCTGGTAGGCTGGTGTTTCCTCCTCCCCGCCCGACGCCAGGGTATCCAGCACCAACGAGCCGGAATCGGCCGAGGTGATGAAGAACACAGCGATGAGAATCAGCGCGAGGATCGACGTCACGGAAGACCACGGAAAGTACTCGAGAAACGCGAAGAGCGCGGTACTGATGTCCCGGTCCACGGCCGCCGCGATCGCCCCGTCGGCCTCGTTCCGGTCGAGCCAGATGCCGGTGTTGCCGAATACGGTCATCCAGACAGTCGTCAGCGCGGTTGGCACCAGCAGTACGCCAAGGATGAACTCGCGGACGGTACGGCCACGCGAGATCCGGGCGATGAACATGCCGACAAACGGCGACCATGAAATCCACCAGGCCCAGTAGAAGAGCGTCCACGTCGCGAACCACTCCGTAGGCTCGTACGCGAAGGTCGAGAACGTTCTCGGGAAGAGCTCTCCGAGGTACATCCCGGTGTTCTCGAAAAGCGCGTTCAGGAGAAACAGCGTTGGTCCGAGGATAAGGACGAAGAGCAGGAGAACCAGCGCCATCAGGAGGTTGATCTCGCTGAGCCTGCGCACCCCTTTGTCGAGTCCCACGAAGACTGAGACGGATGCGATAGCCATCACCGCGAAGATGATCACGACCTGCACGGTCAGCGACTCCGGCACGTCAAACAGGTACGTCAACCCGGAGTTCATCTGCATCACGCCGAGACCCAGCGAGGTCGCGATGCCGAACATGGTGCCAACGATCGCAAAGATGTCTACCGCGTGACCGATCGGGCCGTTGATCCGTTCCCGCAAAAGCGGGTACAGGCCTGAACGCACCGTGATGGGCAGATTGTATCGATACCCGAAATATGCCAGCGAGAGACCGACGGTCGCGAAGATGGCCCACCCAGAGATTCCCCAGTGGAATACGGTGCTGACCATCGCTTCCTTTTCGGCTTGAACCGTCCCTCCTTCACCGTTTGGCGGTGACATGTAATGCGACATCGGCTCGGCCACGCCGTAGAACATCAGTCCGACGCCGATGCCAGCCGCGAAGAGCATCGCGCTCCATGCAGTGAACGAGAAATCCGGCTCCGAATTGTCGGGTCCAAGCTTGATCCGGCCGTAGCTGCTGAAGGCAAAGATCAGGACCGAGATGAGGAAGACGACGACGGCCCCGACATAGAGCCACCCGAACGTATCCAGCATCCAGCCCTGTACGTCCTCGAAGAGTTCACTGGCGTGGTCTGGCCAAAACCCGCCGTAGATCAGCATCATTCCCACGATGATGAATGCGCCTATCGCCACAGGCGGTCGCAGCTTCAGTCCCTGCATCGAGGTACCCCATCTCCTGTACGGGAAACTCCCCAAACCTCTCTTTCATCAGATTCGGAGGTAGCATTCTTCATGCCGGAGGCTCCTGCCTTGCCCGGTACCAAGGGGTCATTACGTCAGCGGGGCGCATGGTACAATGACATGATGCGATCAGATGTTCGACTTGTCCGGACACTGGTCAGTGTGTCATCCAGAACGTCTTCAGCACCGGCCTGCTGTCGTCCTCCAGGCCCGCCCAGTTCCCCCGAGGTCAGCCTCATGCCGCAACAGTTCGACCACATCCGCATCCAGGGCGCCCGAGAACACAATCTCAAGAACGTCAACGTCGAGATCCCGAGGAACAGCCTCGTGGTCTTCACGGGGTTGTCCGGCTCCGGCAAGTCGTCCCTCGCCTTCGACACCATCTTCGCCGAGGGCCAGCGTCGCTACGTGGAGTCGCTCTCCGCCTATGCCCGACAATTCCTCGGACAGATGGAGAAGCCGGACCTCGATCATATCGAGGGGCTCTCGCCCGCTATCTCGATCGACCAGAAGGGCACCAGCCGGAACCCGCGGTCGACCGTCGGCACCGTGACCGAGATCTTCGACTACATGCGTCTCCTGTGGGCGCGCACCGGCCACCCGCATTGTCCGAACTGCGGTCGTCCGATCGAGCAGCAGTCACCGCAGCAGATGGCCGACATCATCCTTGGCATGCCGGACGGGACCCGCCTGATGGTCCTCGGACCGGTCATCCGTGACCGCAAGGGCGAGCACCTTGCCGTGCTCGAGGAGATCCGCCGCCAGGGCTTCGCCCGCGTGCGGGTCGACGGCGAGATTCACGACACCGACGAAAATATCAAGCTCGCCAAGACGAAGAAGCACACGATCGAAGTCGTCGTAGACCGCCTGATCATCCGGCATCCCGAGGACCTCGAAGAGGGCGAACCGCATCCCGACCGCGTCCGACTCATCGACTCGCTCGAGGTCGCGCTTCGGATGTCGAACGGCCTTGCCATCGTCCAGGTCATCGATGGCGAAGAGATGCAGTTCTCCGAGCAGTTCGCCTGCTCTCACTGTGGCATCAGCATCGGCGAGCTCGAGCCCCGTAACTTCTCCTTCAACGCGCCCCACGGCGCCTGCCCGGAGTGCATGGGCATTGGCACGACCATGGAGCTCGACCCCGAGCTCATCATGCCCAATCGCAACCTCTCCATCGCCCAGGGCGCGATCGTGCCCTGGATGCGGACGGGCATGGAGAACAGCAAGTGGTACTCGTCGCTGCTCATCGCGGTCGCCGAGCGCTACGGTTTTTCGCTGGACGTGCCCATCCGGGAGATGGCTCCGGAGCACCTGAACCTCATCTTGCATGGCACCAAGGGCGAGAAGGTCAAGGTGAAGTACTCCCCGCGATCGGGGCGCGTGCGTACCTACGATGTCGCGTTCGAGGGCGTCATCCCGAATCTCAAGCGCCGCTACGAGCAAACCGACTCGGACTACGTCCGCGAGGACATCGAGCGGTTCATGGCGACGCGACCGTGTGCGGTCTGCCAGGGCAGGCGCCTGAAGCCCGAGATCCTCGCGGTCACCGTCAACGGCAAGTCGATCATCGATATCACCCGGCTCCCGGTCCGGGAGGCGCGTGACTGGTTCGAGGCCCTCGGCGTGGACCCAGCTGAAGACCCGTCAGCGCCACTCTCCCCACGCGAATACATGATCGCCCGGCAGATCCTCAAGGAGATCCGGGAGCGTCTCGGCTTCCTGGTCGATGTCGGCCTGGACTACCTGACGTTGGAACGGTCGGCGAACACGCTGTCCGGCGGCGAGGCACAGCGCATTCGTCTGGCGACCCAGATCGGGTCTAGCCTGATGGGAGTCCTGTACATCCTCGACGAGCCGAGCATCGGCCTGCATCAGCGTGACAATAACCGGCTGATCAAGACGCTCGAGCGACTCCGGGACATCGGCAACACCCTGATCGTGGTTGAGCACGACGAGGACACCATGCGGGCTGCCGACTGGATCGTCGATATTGGTCCCGGCGCCGGAGAGCATGGTGGCCACATCGTCGCCGAGGGTCCTATGGACCGGATCATGACGGCTGAAGGGTCGATCACCGGCGACTTCCTCAGTGGGCGGCGGCAGATTCCGATCCCGGAAAAGCGACGTGAAGGGAATGGCAAGGCGCTGGTCCTCTCGGGGGCGCGTGAGAACAACCTGAAGGACGTGACCGTCGAGTTCCCGCTCGGCAAGTTCATTTGCGTCACCGGCGTCTCGGGCTCTGGCAAGAGTTCCCTGATCACCGACACGCTCCACAAGAAGCTGGCACAGGAGCTGCACCGGGCACGCCAGAAACCGGGCGCACACGACTCGCTGG
>DATGPC010000048.1:0-5596 GCA_035305265.1 Thermomicrobiales bacterium
TCGCTCTTCGAGGCCCGCATGGCGTCGTTGAGCTGCGCCAGCTGCTCCTCGTTGATGCCGACCGGCTTCTCGAGGAAGAGCGGGAGGTTCCGCTCCAGGACCTTGATCGCGTAGGGCGTGTGGTAAAGGCAATTCGTGCCGATCAGGACGCCGTCGAGTCCGGCCTCGTCGAGCATGCGATCCACGTCGTCATAGAAGGTGACACCCTCGACGACCTCGGGATGCCGCGCGCGGATGCTCTCCTCCGCCGGATCGATCGCCGCGACGAGCTTCGCGCCGGTCGCGAACTTGTCGATCTCCTGCAGTATCCAGCGGATGCGCTTGCCCAATCCGATGACCCCGAGCCGCTTCATGTCGTGATTCCTTGTCGTCGTCCGTACCGCCGCTCCTCTGCGGCGTTCAAGGGCACTCAACCACCCTGCCGGGCCTCCGTCAACACCTCGCGGATGACATGACGCGCATTCGTGGCAAGCGGGATGTTGGTGTGCTTGTAATACGGGATCTGGACGAGCGCCTGCGCCAGCGCGCGAGCCCGGGCGCGATACCAGGTCGCGTCGTCGACCCCGAGTGCATCCCGAAAGGTCGGGCGAGCCTCGGCGGGCAGCAGGTTCCAGGCGACCTGCATATCGATGGACGGATCCCCGACGCCAACGCCGGAGAAGTCGATCACCGCGTACAGGTGGTCCTCGCGCAGCAGGAGATTGCCGGGCGCGACGTCCGAATGGACCCACACCGGCGGGCCGGGATGTTCCGGAAGGGTCAGTGCCTCTTCCCAAACCGCCTTCACCGCGTCCACGTCGATCTCGTCGCGAAGCGCCTCAATATCGGAGCGGACCTGGGCATCACGCTGCTGCAGGGTCAGGCCACTCCGGGGGCCATCCGGCAGGTCGACGCGCTGCATCGCCAGGATGAAGGCGGCGATCTCCCTGGCCAGCCCGTGTGGATCGGGGATGTGCCCGACGGCCGGACTCGAGCCGTCGAGCCAGCGGTAGACCGACCACCGATAGGGATAACCTTCGCCCGGCTGTCCCATGCCCAGGGGCTCCGGGATCTGGACGGGAAGGTGCGGCGCGAGCTGGGGAAGCCACCGTTGCTCCCGCTCGATCACGCCCTCCATACCGGGACGACGCGGCATGCGGATCACCATATCCTCACCGAGCCGGTAGAGCGCGTTGTCGGTCCCGGACGACGGAACCGGCCTGATCGCCAGGTCCGCCCACTGCGGGAACTGGTCTTCCAGCAAGCGATGAACCTGTGAAACGTCGGTGATGATCTCGTCAACATGCATCCGTGGGATTACCAAGGCTCACCTCTCCTTTGGTTCGTTGTGGCTCGTAGGCACGATAGCATGATGCCGGTTCATCGCCACGGAACACATTAAGCGCGTCCGGGGCCGTTGTGACGATGTGCCACAACGGCCCCGGAATGATCGCTCGCTGGAAGGAGAGACTACAGGATGACCGATCCGAACAGGAACCCGAGCGCCACCGCGATGCCGATGGCCAGCGCGCCAGGAACGAGGAACGGGTGGTTGAATACGTACTTGCCGATCCGCGTCGTGCCCGTGTCGTCCAGCTGGACCGCCGCGAGGAGCGTCGGGTATGTCGGGAGGACGAACAGCGCCGAGACCGCCGCGAACGATGCCACGGCCGCGACCGGAGAGATACCGATCGAGAGCGCGAGCGGCATCAGCGCGCGGGTTGTTGCGGCCTGGGAGTACAGCAGCGCGGCAGCGAAGAAGAGCACGACCGCCAGGAGCCACGAGTAGCTGTTCAGCAGGTCGCCGGCCCACGTCGTGATGTCCTCCTGGTGGGCAGTCACGAATGTCGTGCCAAGCCACGCCACGCCGAGGACACAGATGGCGGCGCTCATACCGGACCGGAAGACGGAGGATGTCAGGATGTCGTCCGTCTTGATCTTGCAGAAGCCGACGATCGCGGTACCGACGGTCAGCATGATCGAGATGATCGCCGCGTCGCGGCCCATCACCGGCTCTTCCACTAGACCGAGCTTCGGCGAGATGATCGTCGCGTAGGTCATCACGGAGACGAGACCGGCAAGGAAAATCATGACCGATCGCTTCGCACCAGCCGGGAGCTCGGACTGGACGTGCCGCTGGGGCGGCGTGACGAGACCCTCGTCGAGGCGTCGCCGGTATTCCGGATCCTGGTGCAGATCGGGCACGCCGCGGATCTTGTCGGCCGCCATCATGATGCCGGCCGTCAGCATACAGGCGATGAAGGTGGAGGGGATCACGACCGCGAGCAGCTGGATATAGTCGACGCCACGTCCCTCCAGTTCGCTGGAGAAGAAGACCACCGCGGCCGAGATCGGTGACGCCGTGATCGCGATCTGCGAGGCCACGACGGCGATCGTCAGCGGCCGGGCCGGACGGATATCGTTCTCCTTCGCCACCTCGGTAATGACCGGCATCATGGAGAACGCCGTGTGTCCGGTACCCGCCATGATCGTCATCAGGTAGGTGATGACCGGGGCGAGGAAGGTCAGGTGTTTGGGGTTCTTGCGGAGGATTCGGTCGGCAACCTGGACGAGGTAGTCCATGCCGCCAGCCACTTGCATGGCGGCGATCGCGACGATCACGGCCATGATGATCGAGATGACATCGAGGGGCATGTCGCCCGGTGTCACGCCCAGCATCGCCAGGACGATGACGCCGGCACCGCCGGCGAAACCGATCCCGATTCCGCCGAGGCGAGCGCCGATGAAGATGAACAGAAGGACGACCAGGAACTGAATGGCGATCATCATCGCACTATTCCTTTATGCCGGCTCCGTTGCCGGACTTGACTGCCAGCTCGCGTGGCTGGCTAGACAGCAGAATCAGCCTGCTGGTGAATCTCCCCGTGGTACCGGGGGTTCATCAGGTTCTCGACGGAGAGGATCTCGTCCAATTCTTCAGCGTCCAGGAGGCCCATCTCCAGGACAACTTCGCGGACCGAGCGGCCGGATCGCGCGCATTCGCGACCGACCAGGTCACCGTTGTGGTGCCCGATCCGCTCGTTCAGGTAGGTCACGATCCCGATCGAGTTCATGACGTAGTTCCGGCAAACTTCCTCGTTCACCGTGATTCCGTCGACGCAGAGCTCGCGCAGCGACTTCGCCGCGTTGGTAAGCAGGCTCATCGACTCGAACAGGCACTGGCCGATGACGGGCTCCATGACGTTCAGCTGCAGTTGCCCGGCCTCCGATGCCATCGTCACCGTCACGTCGTTGCCCATGACCTTGAAGCAGACCTGGTTGACCACTTCCGGGATCACCGGATTCACCTTCGCCGGCATGATCGAGGACCCGGCCTGCAGCTCCGGCAGGTTGATCTCATTCAGTCCGGCGCGCGGCCCTGAGGACAGCAGGCGCAGGTCGTTACAGATCTTGCCGAGCTTGGCGGCGACCCGTTTGAGGGCTGCGTGCATCGAGACGTAGGCGCCGGTGTCCGACGTTGCCTCGATCAGGTAGTCGGCGGGTGTTGTCGGCAGCCCGGAGATTTCGGCGAGCTTGCTGGTGGCGACCGCGGCATAGCCTGGCGGCGTATTGAGGCCGGTCCCGATCGCTGTCGCGCCGAGATTCACCTCGAGGAGCAGCTTCGCCGCGATCTCGAGATAGCGGATCTCCTCGCGCATCAGGACGCCGAAGGCATTGAATTCCTGGCCGACCGTCATCGGCACCGCATCCTGGAGCTGGGTGCGGCCCATCTTGATGACGTTGGCGTTTTCCTCGCCCTTCTTCTCGAAGGCCCGCGCCAGCCGGTCAAGCTCCTCACGCAGATGCTGCACCACGGTGTAGACCGCGATCCGGAATCCCGTGGGATAGGCATCGTTGGTCGACTGGCTCTTGTTGACGTGGTCGTTCGGGTTGACGACGTCGTAGCGGCCCTTGGGGAGACCCATCGTCTCCAACGCCAGGTTCGCGACGACCTCATTGGTGTTCATGTTGACGCTGGTTCCCGCGCCGCCCTGGAAGACGTCGACCGGGAACTGGTCCATGCACCGACCCTCTTCGAGGATCAGGTCACAGGCAGCAGCGATCGCATCGGCGATCTCGGGCGACAGCGTCCGCAACTCCTTGTTGGCGAGCGCCGACGCCTTCTTCACCATGACCATGCCGCGAACCAGCTCGGGGATGTCCTGGACCTTGGTTCCGCTGATTTGGAAGTTGTGGATCGCGCGCTGCGTATGGACCCCGTAATAAGCGTCTGCCGGAACCTCCAGCGAACCGAGAAGATCCGTTTCAATCCGTGTCTGAGCCATGTCCTGCTCCTTGCGCGCGACCCCACTCCCGACGCGTTTCCTGGGTCATTTCTGGTGAGATCGCGCCCTCACCTCTTATCGCCATAAGAGTATTGGAATGTAGCCGAGGACACAATCCATTTTGTACTCGTGACACAAAAACTACCCCGTCGGGCGGCAGAGGGCGGGAGGCCCGGGGAGGTCAGAATCGTCCTCGCAGGCGCGAGAGGAATTCAGTGCGGTTGAACGGGTTGAGGTCGGTGCGAGGCCGAACGGGCGGACCCCCCGCCACCGGCACGTAATCGCGGAAACGGCTGTCGAGGTCGGCGCGCCCGTTGGTCGCGCCGGGCAGGAAGCGAGTAACCGCATCGAGCCCGGCGGCGGGGACAACGCCGGTGATCGTGGCCCTGCCACCCTCGACCATCGTGTCCTCGACCGTTCCGCGCTGCTCCGCGAGGAGGTGGATCACCGCCCCGATCGCATCCGGTGGCGCGATGATACGGACGTCATGGACCGGCTCGCAGACCACCGTGCCGGCGTCGCGAATGGCGTCGGCCATGACGAGCATCGCCAGCTTCCGGTAATCCGACGCGACCGACGACACGAGGTAGATGAGATCCGTCACCTCGACGTCCCAGTCGATGACGGGCCAGCCGTAGGGGCCCTGCTCGAGAACGGATCGCCCGCCCTCTTCCGCGGCGTCGAAGAACCCCTGCTTCGCCTTGCCCGGCGTAAAGGTCCACGTCGATCGTTCGCCGCGCTTTGGCTGGATGCGGAAGCCGACTGTCGCGTAGAACGGAGGCTTCGTCTCATCAAAGATCTCGGCGGCATGCCCCTCGCCCAGCAGGCGCTCGACATGGAGCACGGTCGGATCGCCAAAGGTGACCGGGACGCCGTAATCGTCCCGCAACGTCGTCTCGATCACCTCTCGCTGAACCTCGCCGTACATCCGAATGTAGGTTTCGGCGTTGCTCTCGCTTCGACGGACCGAGATCAGCGGATCCTGATCCGCGAATTCGGCAAGCGCGGCGTTCATCTCGACCCGTTGGTCAGGATCGACCGGCTCCACGCGCGATTCGAAGACCGGCGGATCGAAGGCGGGAATGCGGTCCCGGATGACATCGCCGATCCAGTCGCCGATCCGCGCGTCCGACAACCCGTGAACCCGCACGATATCTCCAGCGGATGCCGCAGGAACCGGATCGGCGCGTCCATCCCGAAAAAGGTCGATACCTGTGATCTTCGATGGAGGAATCTCCTCCCCGGCTCGCGCGTGTGGCCGCACGATCGGCACGTTGCTCCGTACGGTCATCGTGCCGGACCAGATCCGGCAGATCAGGATGCGCTCGCCG
>DATGPC010000049.1:0-8530 GCA_035305265.1 Thermomicrobiales bacterium
GGTCGGCAGCTTGCTGCCATGCTCGACCTGGAACGGGATCGACTCCTCGCTGATCTCGTTGAGGAAATCGGCCTTCCAGTACCACTGCAGCCCCGGCGGGAGGAGTGGATCGAACAGGCTCTGGAGCGTCGGGAACGGCATCTCGTGCAGCGCGTGCATCAGCGGCGGCGCGACCTGCGTTACCTCCGCGAACACCTCGTCGGCCTTCTCCTTCGGGCCGGTGTAGCACCAGATGATGCCGGCGACGTTTCGCCGGTGCAGCTCCTCCGGGAATGGCGGTCCGGGCGGGACGTTCAGGAACGCGAAGAAGCCGTTCAGGTCATCGGGCGCGTTCGTGATGAAGTCGCCATACCAGCGCAGCACGTCCGCCGCGTCGTCCATGCTCCAGAACGTGGGGCCGGCGATGACGGTATCGACGGGATGCAACCGGAAGAGGAACGACGTCACGACGCCGAAGTTGCCGCCGCCGCCTCGCAGCGCCCAGAAGAGATCCGGGTGCTCGTCGGCGCTGGCGGTGACGAGGCTGCCGTCCGCGAGGACGACATCCGCCGCGAGCAGGTTATCGATGGTCAGCCCGTACTTGCGGGCCAGGTGCCCGATGCCGCCGCCGAGCGTCAGTCCGCCAACACCGGTGCTGGACACGGTTCCCGAAGGGACCGCCAGCCCGAAGGCGTGGGTGGCGTGGTCCACGTCGGCCCAGGTGGCGCCGCCCTCGACGCGCGCCGTGCGGGCGACAGGGTCGACGCGCACGCTCTTCATGCGCCGGAGGTCGAGCACGAGGCCGCCGTCTACGCTGGAGAGGCCGGGGCCGTTGTGGCCGCCGCCGCGAATCGCGAGCTCCATGCGGTTCTCGCGGGCGAAGGTGACCGTCGCGATGACGTCGGCGACATCGGCGACCTGCACGATCAGGGCGGGTCGCTTGTCGATCATGCCGTTGTACAGCGCGCGAGCGTCGTCATAGCCGGGGGTATCCGGCTGGAAGAGGTCGCCGCGTACGGTGGCTTCGAAGTCGGCAAACGCGGGGTTTGTCTGGATAATGCTGGCCATGGGGTCTCCCTGGGCGTTGTGGATAGTGAACGATGATTGCCGCTGGGTCCCTGTGGTGCCGGGTCTGGCGAACACGCGCGCCTTCTCGCGACCCGGGTGACGTGCGAACGAGCGTTCGCAGAGGTGCCTCACTCGCCTCTTTTCAACGCCTCCTTTCTCTTGGTGGCGTGTTCGCATGTGGTCACGATACGGAGCGAGCGTCAACGGAACGTCAATGGAAGCGTCAATATCACTGGATTCGACATTGACGGGATGACCGGGGTATTGGCCCGGTCGGAAATGCTCCTTTCGCGCGAGCGGTGGACGGGAACGGTGCCGGCATGTCCTCACAATAGGGAGCGGGCGCGGCGTGCACATCCGGGGAATTGCGCAATGCTGGCGGGGACGCCGGATGCGTAGAACGACGCACCGTGGCCGCGCGAGGTTGGTTTTCCCGGGCAAAGATCGAATTGCAACGGAGGCGTAGAATGGAATCCTCTTCCGGGTGCCCCTGATGAAAGGGGGTGATTGATGGTGCGCCTCGACATTTCCTTGCTCGGGACCCTGAACGTTGCCCGTGATGGCATGCCAGTGACAGAGCCCGCCTACGGGAAGGCGCTCGCGCTGCTGGCGTGGCTGGCGGTGGAATCTGATCGCGCGCATCATCGCTCCCGCGTCGCCGGCCTGCTCTGGCCGGACTTCCCCGAGGAACGCGCGCGGCACAACCTGCGGCAGGCCCTCGCAACCCTTCGCCGCATCGCCGGGATCGAAGGCGCCGAACCCTGCCTGCTGGTCCAGCGCGACACCATCGCGTTCAACCCGCATCCCGGCGTCTTCGTTGATGTGCATCGCGTGCTGGCCTTGCTGGCCGAGCGCGATAGGCACGCCCACGCCGAGCCGGTCAGCTGCATGCCCTGCACCCGGCGGCTCGAAGAGGCGATCGCGCACTACCACGGCGATTTCCTCGAAGGCTTCTCGGTACCCGATAGTGAGGAATTCGAGCAATGGGCGACCGTCTGGAGGGAGCGCCTGCGCGAACGGGTGCTGGCGGCGCTCGACGATCTCGTTGCCTGCTACCGGGCGCAGGGCGATCCGGCCTCGGCGATCAACGCGCTCCGGCGCCAGCTGGAGATCGACCCGCTCCGGGAGCCGGCCCACCGCGCGTTGATGACATTGCTCTGGGAAAGCGGCGAGCGGACGGCGGCGCTGGCGCAATACGCCCGGTGCTCGGCGATCCTCGACGAGGAGCTGGGGCTCGAGCCGGAGGACGAGACGACGGCGCTCTACGAGGCCATCCGCGAGGGCGATCTCTCCCCTGCCCCGCTCGCCGGAACCGGGAGATCCGCCCCGCAGGCGCGGGTGCCGGTTCCCACGACCCGGATGGTCGGGCGGGAGGTCGAGGCGACGGAGATCATGGACCACCTTTCCCGCGCCGATTGCCGCCTGCTGACCATCACCGGCCCGGGCGGGAGCGGCAAGACTCGCCTAGCCCTGCACGTCGCGACCATGATGGCCGACCGGTTTCCCGGCATCACCTGCTTCGTGGAGCTGGCCTCGGCCCGAAATGCCGATGAGATGGCCCGAACCATCGCCGGCGAGCTTGGGCTGCAGCTCCGGGGCAAGGACCCGCCGGATCGGCAGCTGCTGGCGTGGCTCCGCGAGCGCTCGGTGATGCTGGTGCTCGACAACCTCGAACAGCTGGTCGATGAGCTGGATCTCATCCCGGCGATGCTGGCGCATGTCCCGGATCTGACCCTGCTGGCAACGAGCCGCGAGCGGCTGAACCTCAGCGGCGAGTGGGTTTACCCGATCAAGGGCCTGAGCGTGCCCCAGGGGCCGGAGACGGATGACGTCGAGGGATACGAGGCGGTCGAGCTGTTCATGGACGGCTTGCGGCGCTCCCGCGGTGGGCACCCCCTGCGGCACGAGGAGCGCCCCGAGATGGTCCACATCTGCCGGCTGGTCGACGGCATGCCTTTGGCGCTCAATCTGGCGGCCGCCTGGGCCAATTCCTTCACGCTGGCGGAGATCGCGAACGGCATTCGCCAGAACGTCGATTTCCTGTCCGCGTCGAACCGGGACCAGCCGGAACGGCACCGGAGCATGCGTGCCGTCCTCATCTCGACGTGGGAGCGACTGACCACCGAGGAGCAAACGGCGTGGCAGCGATTGTCGGTCTTCGAAGAGAGCTTCACGTTCGCGGCCGCCCAGCGCGTCGGCCGGGCCACCATGCAGGTCCTGGCGGCGCTGGTCAACAAATCGGTGCTGATGCGCACGGAGGACGGCTGCTATCGCATGCACGGCCTGTTGCGTCAGTTCGGCGACGAGATGCTCCGCCGCGATGAGCCGGAGCATACGCGGATCCGCGACCGGCACAGCCACTACTACCTGCGGATGCTGGGCGAGCTGGAAGACATGCTGACCGGGCGTGACCAGCCCGCGGCCTTGCGCCAGATCGACAGTGACGAGGGGAACATCCGCATTGCGGGGGAATGGGCTATCCAGCGAGGGATGTTCAACGACCTCGTCGTCGCCGGCCCCGCGTTCTGGCTCTTCCTCGTGATCCACGGCCAGATGGCGCGAGGCGCCCAGGCCTTCGGCACGGTGCTCGATGCGCTGGAGCGAGTCGCTCCCCGCCCGAACGGAAGCGGTCTGGCGCTGGGCATGGCCCGGGCATACACGGGCGGGTTCCGGAGCGGGCTTGGCCACTACGACGAGGCGATCGCGCTGCTGACGTCCGGAACGGAGCTGCTGCGCGAGCACGTCAACGGGCGCGTTCTCGGGCTCGCCTTGAACATGCTCGCCGCCGCGCTGCTGATGAAGGGGCGACACGACGAGGCGCACGACCGGCTGCTGGAGAGCATCGAGGAGTTCGAGCGGCTCGGGGACGCCTGGGGTCAGGCCTTCTCGCTGAACGACCTCGGCATGGTCCAGCGCATCTACCGGAACGATGATGCCGGCGAGCGGTCCTGCGAGCGCAGCCGCGCCATTTTCCGCCGTGTCGGCGACAACCGGGGCCAGGCCTTCGCCGCCTCCAACCTCGGCCGGTTCGCCATGATGCGTGGCGATTACGCCCGGGCGCGGCGGCTCCACCACGAGGCGCTCTCGCTCCGGGAAGAGGTGGAAGACGCCTGGGGCGTCGCCTCGTCGTGCGTCCAGCTCGGCCGGATGGCCGCGCTGATGGGGCACGAGGCGCAGGCGCGACACTTCCTGCTCCGCGCCCTCGGCGTGGGCTGGGAGACGTCCATCGCGCCGGTCGTGCTGGAGGCGCTCACCGAGCTGGCCGGGTTGGACATGATTTCCGGCGAGCCCGACAGGGTGCGCGAAACGCTGGAGGCCATCTCCCGCCATCCGGCCCTGCCCGCTCCCCTGATCGCCCGGGTCGTCGAGATCGCCGGGGACATGGAGCCGCTGGACGGCGAGGACGGCGGCGCCTGGGCGGTTCGCGCCGTCAACGACGCCGCCCGGTCCCTGATCGGCTCAGCGCCCTGATCGGGAGCACTCCGCGCCGTCCGGGACGACGTGCGGCGGCTTCATACCCCTGCCCCGCACACGCACTCCGTAGGGGCGGACCCCGTGTCCGCCCATCCCGCGCCCAAAGACCCCCGTCATCCTGAGCGAATGCAAGGGCTCGCTGCCGCTTCTCGCCCTGCGGGCTCGGCCGGAGGACCCCGCAGCTGCGAGCGACGCGAAGCGACCCACCGTGCAACTGCTCACCGCACCAGCAAAGGTCTAGTCCGATCGACCGCTCTAAACGTCGTCCTCGCGCAGCACAACCGGGAAGCTCGTCAATCCGCTCGCGTCGACGTGGTGCATGCTGAACGCCGGCGGAGCGGTCGGGTCGATCAGGGACGTCGGATCGTCGTCCAGCACCCACGGGAGCGATCCGCTGGAATGGATTCCCTGCGCCACGGCGAGGTCGACCTCCCCGAACCGGGTCGCCAGCGCCATATGGATATGGCCGCAGAGGATCCCCACCACATTCGGGTACCGTCCGATCACCGCCTCCAGCGCCTCCGGATTGTCCAGCCGCAGGCGATCGAATGCGCGGTGGCCGATCGTGACCGGCGGGTGGTGCATCGCGATGACCACGGGCCCGGACGCCCCGGCCAGCGTCGCGTCGAGCCACGCGATCGTCTCGTCGCCCAGGTGGCCGGCAAAATCCCCGCGAATCCTTGAGTCGAGCGTCAGGATCGTCACGCCGTTTGCCTCGACGCGGCGGTTGGCGCCCTCCCCCTCGGGAAACACCTCGTTCAGGAACAGGTCGAACGCCTCGCCGTCGCTGTTGCCCGGGCAATACGTGACCGGGGCCAGCGGGGCGAGCAGGTCATGCACGAGGCGATATTCCTCCACCATCGACGCCGTGTCGTCGAAGGCGGAGCCCTCGACGGTATCGCCGGTGACCACGATCACGTCGACCCGCTTTGTCGCTGCGGCAAGCTCCCCGGCGACGCGCCGGATCCGGTCGCGAGTCGTGTCGGTGCAGTCGAGGTGACTATCGGTAAGGTGGGCAACCAGCATGGGACAGATCCTTTCACTGGCGTCACGGGGCGTTGCTGCTCTCCCCGTGCCACCCGGCCCTCATGGAGCGGGCCGGGTGTGCTCGCGAGGTCGTTACGTGCAGGTGCGGATGACGAGATCGTGGAGGAACTGCGTCGCGAAGCCGAGGTCGTCGACGTGGACGCGCTCGTTGTGACCGTGCATCAGCGTCTCGTAGAGCGCCGCCCGCTCGGTCGGCAGCAACGGGAAGAAGCCGTACACCTTGATGTCCGGCAAATGCCCCGCGTCGGTGCCGCCCCAGCTCATCACCGGGATCACGGTCGCCTCCGGCATCATCTCCGCCATCGTGGCCTTGATCGCCTCGAAGAACGGTGAGTTCGGGTCCGCCTCGAGGCCGGACTCCTGCCGGTCGGAGAGGAAGTCGATCTCGGCGAGGTCGCCGACGACATCCTGGATCTCCTGCCGGAAGGCCTTCGGGTTGACCCCGGGAAGGATGCGCGCGTCGATCTGGACGGTGATCTCGGACGGGATGACGTTGACCCGCTGCCCGCCCTGGATGATCGTCGGGCGGATGGTGTTGTGGGTCGTCGCGTAGAGCGCCGTCTGCTCGTTCTCCGGCATCGGCAGCGCCCGGACGTCGTCCCATGTGAGCGTGCCGGTCTCGAGGATCCGGTTGATCGCCTGCGCTGCGTCGCCGTCGAGTGCCCCGGCGATGCCCTCCAGCATCTGGCGGACCGTCGCCGTCAGGATCGTCGGCGCTTCCCACTCGTGGAGGCGCTGCAACGCCGGCCCGAGCTTCTCCATCGCGGTGCCGCTCTTCGGGATGGCGGCGTGCCCCGGCTCGCCCCGGACCGTCATCTTCAGGCGGCAGGCGCCCTTCTCGGCGACCTGGCAGGCGTAGAAGAGCTTTCCGGCGATCTCCATCGGGTTGCCGCCGCCCTCGTTGATCGCGAATTCGGCGTCGATCAGGTCCTTGTGGTTTTCCCAGACATACCCGGCGCCGTAGGTGCCGCCGGCCTCCTCGTCGGCGAAGGCGACGAAGATGAGGTCGCGCGTCAGGGCAACGCCGGATTCCTTGATCGCGATGAACGCGGCCAGCTCGGCGGCGACCTGCCCCTTCATGTCGACGGCGCCGCGTCCCCAGACGAAGTCGTCGACGAGATCCCCGGAGAACGGGTCGCGCTCCCACTTGTCCGGCTCAACGGTGACCACGTCGATATGACCCATCAGCAGGACCGGCCTGCCCGTCGGGTTCTCCGCCTTCAGCCGGGCGACCACGCTGACGCGGCCCGGCGCGCTCTCCATGAACTCCGACTCGATCCCGGCCTCGGCGAGGGCGTCGCGGATGTACTCCGCCGCGCGGATCTCGTTGCCTGGAGGGCTTTGTGTATCGCGGCGAATCAGCTCCTGCAGGTGGCGGACGGCGGACTCGCGAAGGGTTGACTGGTCATGTGCGGTCAAGTCTGTTCCTCCTTGTTTGCCGAACAACGTTGGGACCCGGGTGTCAGGGAAACCGTTAAAAAGGCGGACACCTGGTCCGCCCATAGGTGACTGATTGTCCGTAGGACAGTTACGCGGATTGCGTCGTATTAGGGAGCTGTGCTTCAGATTGATAGCGACATGGTGTGAATGTGCCTCCGGAGCCGGACACGCATTCGCACACCGTCCGCGAGATCGATCTGGAAGTCACGCTCTTCTGGCATGCATCGGTCCCTGTCCCCGTATCATAGCGTGATCCCCCGCGCCATGGTATCGGCCACGACGGGCGCACGCAATCCGGAACACCCCGGACGACGTACCTGTAAGAGGTAGAGAACGCCTGCCCGGCATAGGCCCGGGGGGCATAGGGAGGGGCCGACCCCTGTGGTACGCTCAGGGTGTGCGACGGGGGTAAACGACCCCGGGATTCTCCGCAAAGTCGCGCTCCCCCCCGATCACCGGCTGACCCGTTGCCAGCCTCGTTGTTCCAAGGAGTCCATTCAACATGAAACGCGTCCTCGGTACAGGACTTCGTCTCTTCGCCATTGTGGCGATCGCCTTCACCAGCCTCGCCGTTGGCCAGGCGAGCGCCAGCGCGGCGCTGCCGGATTGGCTGACCTTCTGGGAAGACGACGAGTACGAGTTCAACGGCGGGTACTACGAGCCGCCGCGCGAGGCCACGCCCTTCACCGGCGCGGTCGACCAGCACGGCGAGCCTTTCGAGCTCGAAGACCTGCAGGGCAAGGTCGTTTTCCTCTATTTCGGTTACACGCACTGCCCGGACGCCTGCCCCGCCACCCTCGCCGAATGGATGGAGGTCAAGGAGCTGCTCGGTGACGATGCGGACGACGTCGTGTTCGCGATGGTGACGGTCGACCCCGCCCGCGATACGCCGGAGCGCATGGGCGAATACCTCAACTTCTATGACCCCGAGTTCTACGGTGTGTCGATGTCCGAGGAAGACACCGAGCAGGTGGCGCAGGACTGGTCCATCCTCTACGACCTCGAGGAGCCGGACCAGACCGGCGGCTACATCGTGAACCACGATGTCTCGACCTACGTGATCGACCGCGAGGGCAAGCTGCGCCTCACCTACCCCCTCGGCTTCGATACCGAGCTGATGGCCGAGGATGTCGAGCATCTGCTAAACGACGAGTAACCATCCGGGTCGGCACGGGGTCGGCCCAGACGTGCATGTCCCGCACTGGCGCGGGAAGTCAGAAGTCAGGAGATCGGATTCCATGACGCGATTCAGGACGATCGTTGCGATGATCCTCGCCGTCTCGTTCATGCTGCCGATGGCGGCCACCGCGCAGCACCAGCACGGCGCCATGGGGACGCCCGAGGCGTCACCGATGGACCACGGTCACTCCGGCCACGGCGGAAGCACATCGACCGGCGCCTTCTACCTCACGATCACCAACAACGGCGACGAGGCGGACCGTCTGGTGGCTGTCGAGACCGACGCCGCGGAGACCGTCGAGATCCACGACGTCGAGATGGATGGCAACGTCATGCACATGGT
>DATGPC010000050.1:0-61023 GCA_035305265.1 Thermomicrobiales bacterium
CGCGACAGCGTCGTTTCCCAGATAAAGACGTAGAAAACGCCGAACAGCAACGCCCGGTTGATCACCAGGCTCAGGAACAGGAAGAGCGAACCAAAGCCGAGGATGCCAACCAGCGACGACACGAAGAGCGGCGGGATCAACGAATCCAGGACCTCGAAGTGTCCCCACGCGGCGACCACCCAGATCACCGCCAGTGATGTCCAGACGATCGCCGTCGTCAGGGCCACCACCGAAAGCCACTTCTCGAAGACGATCCGGAACCGGCTCACCGGTTTCAGCGCGAGGTAGTGCAGCGTTTTGTCCTCGATCTCGTTCCCGAGCGCCGCCGTCGCCAGGACCAGCGTCGCCAGCGGCAACAGCGTCGAGGCGAACAGCCCGAGGTAGATATCGTCGGAGATCAGCCACAACAGCTCGATATCGCGGTCATACCCGGTCGGGAAGTGCGGCAGGATCGCGAACAGGATCGGGATCAGGCAGATAACCGCCACGACCAGCAAGGTGCGCGAGCGGGTGTATTGGCGTAACGTCAGGGCCGCAATGGTCACGTTGGCAACTCTCTTTCGACGCGCCGGACTCGCGCCGGTCTACTGCTTCACCAGGTACGAGAAGACCGACGTCAGGGAATCGTCCGTGGGTTGCATCTCGAACAGCCGCACGTCCGCGTGCTGCGCCGCCCGTGGGACAACCTGGAAAAAGGAGCGAACATCCCGGGTGTGGACCAGGAGCCGGCCTTGCCGGTCGATCTCGATGCCGCTCACCATCGGCTGCGTGATGAGCAGCGAGCCGAGCTTGCGCGGGTCGGACGCGCGGATCCGGATCTCGTGATCGTGCGCGTCGATCCGGTCGCGAATCGCGCGGAAATCGCCGGCCGCCGCCAGCTTGCCGTTGATGATGACCAGGATGTTATGGGCGAAGCGCTCGACCTCGACGAGGACGTGAGACGAGACAACGACCGTCTTGCCCTGCCGCCCGAGCTCCCGGATGAGCCGGATGATCTCCGCGCGCTGGACCGGGTCGGTCCCGTTCAGCGGCTCGTCCATCAGGATGACATCCGGGTTATGGACCAACGCGCCAGCGATCTTGATGCGCTGCCGCATGCCCTTCGAGTACCCGCCGACCTTGCGTTCCGCAGCTGATTGCATATTGACGAGGTCGATCGCGCGCTCCACGGCCTCTTTCGCGTTCGGCAGCTTCTGGAGCTTCGCGTTGAGCGTGACGAACTCCCGCCCCGTCAGGAACGGATAGATCAGCTCGTTCTCGGAGACCAGCCCGAGCGACCGATAGGTCGTCGCGTCACCTCGCGGCTCCTTCCCCTTCACCCGCACCTCTCCGGCCGATGGGGGCAGCAACCCGGCCATCATCTTCAACGTGGTCGACTTGCCGGCGCCGTTGGGCCCGAGCAGGCCCGTGACGCCGGGACCGATATCGAAGCTGATATCGCTGACCGCGACGATGTCCCCGAACCAGCGTGAAACATGATCGAGCGAGATCGCAACCTCACCGTTCCTCGTTGCGGGGTTCTCCTCCAAAGGCACGTCCGACACGACGACGGAGGGCGCATCTTTCATTTTCGATCGGGATCGTCCGAACACCTTACCGCCTCCTAAACGTCGTCACGAGGTGCGTAGCGCCAGCGCAGGATGAACCAGGCGAGAACCGTGAGCCCAAGCATGTAGGCGATCAGGCCTCCCAGCGGGAGATCCAGCTGCTGGACAAACTCATCGGGCGTCGTGGAATCACTGAACAGGCGATCGCTGAGGCTCGCGACCAGCGTGTTCAGGTCCGCGAGCAGGAACCATCGGCTCCATTCGTACTCGTCGAGCGTGATCGCGAGGGCTTGCGCCGCCCCGGTCAACACAAGGAAGCCGATCAGGATGATGGTGATCGCGACGCCCTTGCGATTCGTGAACGACGAGATCATCAATCCCAGCGTCCCCAGCAGGAGCGAGGTAATCACGCCGAGCATCAGGATCTTCCAGAGATCGTCGATGTTGTCCACCATGGCCTGGCGAATATTGTCCGATGTCAGCTGGCGCCCCAGCCACAACAGCACACCCGGCAGGCCGGTCATGGTCATGGTCAGCAGCGACATCGCCACGACCTTCGCGAGGACATAGTCGCCGCGATAGATCGCGCGGGAGAAGTACAGCGGCAATGTCCGCTCGTGCCGATCGACACAGATCATCTCCGGCGCGGCGATCGCGACGAACAGGCCAACCAGCATGAAGATGCCGCTGAAGTAGTCGGAATAGGACGCGAACGGGAAATCCGGCACGATCGCGGTGATGCCGATCATGATGATCAGTGGGATGCTCGCGGAGAGGTAGAGCAGGAATGGCATGATCTTCGCCGTCCAGCTCTTGCGGATGCCCATCGCCCGCTTCATCGAATAGCCGATCAGCGAGGTGATGGCTCCACGGCGTCCACGACGTGGACCGTCGTAATGCTTGTAACCACGGTCGAAAACCTCGCCGTACCGTTCCGGCATCTCAGCCACGGTCGGCACGGCGGCTCTCTCAGCTGACACCGGCCACCTCCCGACTCGCGTTCACGTTGCCAAGGTAAATGTCTTCCAGAGACTTCGATCGCGACCGCAGGCTCCGGATCGTGACCTGGCGAGCGACGGCGACGTCCCGGACGACGTCGTAGATGCGCTCGTCATGGACGTCAACGACGATCTGCGGCATGCCCGTGACTTCGGACGGCATCTCCGACACCGTGACGCCCTGCTCCCGCAGGGCCTCGATGAACGGCGCATGAGGTCCATCGATGTCGATCGAGACCTGCCCCAGCGTCTCGTTCACGTCGCCAAGCGGTTGGGAGGCCAGCAGCCGGCCGCCGTCGAGGATGACGACGTAATCACACACCCGCTCGATGTCCTCGAGGATGTGGGATGAGAACACGACGGAGATACCCATCCGGCGATAGATGCGCTCGACCAGCTCCAGCATCTCTTCGCGCCCTTGCGGATCCATACCCGCGGTGGGCTCGTCGAGGAACACCAGTTTCGGATCGTGCACGATCGCCTGCGCCAGCTTCACTCGCTGCCGCATACCGGTCGAGAACCCCTTGATCAGCCGGTACCGCTCTTCGCCGAGCCCAACCTGGTACAGGACGTCCGCCGCTCGTTGTCGGGCCTCGCGAGGCGGCAACCCGCTCATCTCGGCCATGTGGCCGACGAAGTCCGCCGCCGTCGTGGACATTGGGAGCGCGTCTGCCTCCGGCATATACCCGACCTGCTCGCGAACCTTGATCCCCTGCGACCGCGTGTCGAACCCCACCACTTTCGCCGAACCCGAGGTCGGCCGGATAATCCCCAGCAGGCTGCGGATGAGCGTGGTCTTGCCCGCACCATTCGCGCCCAGGAGGCCAACCGAGGCGGACGGGATCGAAAGGTCGATGTTATCCAGGGCCAGGAATCCCCGGTACCGTTTGGTAAACCCCTTCGTCTCGATGACGGGAGCCTGGTTTCCGGCTATTTCCGTCTGTGATGACATTGGCGCGTTCGCCTCTCTCGCGTGAATCCAGCCACAATACAGGGCACCACGCAATGTGTGCCCCGTCCGTTCCTTCGCAGTGTATCACCGGCGAAAACCGGCATATATCCCGGAAGTGTCACAGCATCGCAATGACCCTTCAGGCCGAATTTCGGTACCCGTTGTCGCTCCCGGGCAGATACACATTACGACTTGACGTTTTAATCAAAGCAGGGGATCATTTTGGTACCCGGACTATTGACAGAACGTACATCGATCTCCTATTCTGATCGTAGTCAAACGTTCTCCTCATTTGTCCGTCGATCAAGATATTTTCCGGGGCAAGGGTTCCACGGTAACAGGAGGGTTAGGATGCACCGCTCGTCCAACGAACTGGTCAACGAAGATCGCTCGATGTCACGCCGCAAGGCAATCAAGGGCGGGCTTGCTGCCGCCGCCGGCGCTGTTGCCGCTGCTATGGCTGCGCGTGCGGGTACTGCTGCTGTGACGCCGCTTGACGTCAAGCGCCCGGGCTTCACCATGAGCCGGGTCGGCACTCCCACCACGCAGAGCGTGGAAGACGCGGGCGAGTAATCTCGCGAACAACCAGGAATGTCCAACAGCCCGGCGAGCTTTCGCCGGGCTGTTCCTTTTCGGCCGGTTCAGGCCGGCGAGACGACGGGCAGGAGATCGACCCGTAGCGACGATGGCCGGCCATCCGAGCCAAACGCATCCTCCGACGGCCGCATCGCCCGCGCCCACACCGGCTCGTCCATATCGGGCACGACGATCTGGTACATCACCTCGTAGCCCTCGGCGCTCGTCGCCGTGGAATCCTCCGGGCCGGCGGCGATACCGGTGATCGCATACCGAGCCCCTTCCTCCAGCAGGAGTTCCCCGATCGTCTCGCCACCGTCTGGATCCCTCCATAGCGGGATGGATCCCTCGGCTCCCCTGGCGACCATGACCTCGGCCCCTGATCCCGGCGCCTCGCCGTCAAACGCGCGGCGGGCGATCACGTGCGTCGGGTTCATCCACCCCATTCCGGACGGATGCTCCGGCGCGTCGATGGGCCAGTAGCCAGGCCCGGGAGGACAGTTGGGTCCGCACGTAAAGCTGTATCTCGGGGAGAGCCCGTTCACCTCGGGCGTCGTCAGGAACCGCCGGATCTCGAAATGCAGGTGGCTGGGCGACCGGCCATCCGTCCGGTCCAGCACCGTGCCGAGGAGCTGCCCTCGCCTCACCGGGCCGCTCTCCACAGCCAGATCGTAGTCGAGATGCCCGTACATCGAATACAGGTCATCATCGTGCTGGACAATCACGACCGGTCCGGGATAATCGAACCCGGCATAGACGATCTCCCCGTCCGCGACGGCATACACATCCGTTCCCGCCGTATCTCCATCCAGCAGGTACCAATTCTCCCCGGTGTGCCATCCGCCGGGATAAAACGATGTGTTCTCCGTCGCGTACGCGTGGCGCAGGTAGAACCCGTTGCCCGGGATGTCTCCCCGCACGCCGATCGGGAGGGACCACTGCCACTCCGTCTCCTGCGCTGGCGTCGGGCTTGCGGGGATCGCGGCGAGAACGGCGGCCACGAGGAATGACCGTCGCGAGAATCGGGTCGGCATGGAAGCGTGTCCCTTTCCAGAGTCCGGACTCATCCTGGGACGTTAGTATGCCGGAACCGAATCGTGATTTTCATAACGACCCTGGTGGTGTGACCCTGTTATGCCACCTACAATGGACTCGAGGGCCCCGTCCCTCAGCGACGTCGATGACTCTGGCGCCTGATGCCCCGTGTCGGCCCAAGGCTCGGAGTGAAGTGATCAGGAAGCGCGACGCATGACTGCCTCGACGACATCCGGCAAACGAAAAATCGGCATCATCAACAGTGGCGGCGACTGCGCCGGCATCAATACGGTGATCGCATCCGTCGTCATTGCCGGCTCCCAGATGGGCTACGAATTCTACGGGTTCGAGCTGGGCTGGGAAGGCCTGCTGGACCGCAAGTATCGCCAGCTGACGGTCAAGGACGCCCATGCGATCGCCCATCTGGGCGGGACGATCCTGCACACTACCAACCGCGGCCGCTTCGCCGCCAAGGTCGGCACCGGCCAGACCGTCGGCATCGACCCCGAGATTCTGGCCCAGTGCAAGGAGTCCATGGAGGCGCTTGGCGTCGAGGGCCTGATCGTCATCGGTGGCGACGGCACCCTCTCCGGCGCCCTGCAGTTGGCCCAGACCGATGTCAACATCGTCGGCATCCCGAAGTCGATCGACAATGACCTGAACGCGACCGACCGCACCTTCGGCTTTGCAACGGCCGTCCAGGTCGCGGTGGACGCGGTCGACAAGATCAAGACGACCGCCTTCAGCCACAACCGCATCTTCTTCGTCGAATGCATGGGCCGCAACGCCGGCTGGCTGTCGCTCTACACGGGCGTCGCGTCCGGCGCTGACGCGATCCTCCTGCCGGAATTCCCGACCTCGCCAGAGAGCATCGTCGAGTTCCTCCGTGAGCGGCGCGACCATCACCGCCAGTCAACCATCGTGGTCGTCTCCGAAGCCTTCGAGCTTGATGGCCAACTGGTGACCCTCGGCAACGACTACACCAACGAGGTGATCTTCTCGGGCATCTCGAACCAGTTGATCCGCCGGATCGAAAAGATCGCCCCAAACGAATTCGAGATGCGCAACGTCGTGCTTGGACATACGCAGCGCGGCGGATCCCCCATCGCCGACGACCGCATCCTCAGCACCCGATTCGGCACCCGCGCGATCCAGGCCTACGACGAGGGCCAATTCGGTCATATGGTCTCCCTGCAGAATGACCGCATCGTGACCGTCAAGCTGGAAGACGCGGTGAACCAGCTGAAGCTCGTCACCAAGGACAACGTCCTCTTCCAGGCCGCCTGCAAGATGGGCATCTTCTTCGGCGATTCCGTCCCTCAGGAGAAAAAGCACCTGCTCGACGTCTAGGCGGCCCGCCCTCTCGGGCGATACCGCAAAACGAACTGGACGCGAAACGGGGAGGGCATGATGCCCTCCCCGTTCTCATGTGTTTCAGCTCTGTGCGCGCCCTAGTGCGACTTGCGCGGATCCAGCGCGTCGCGCAGTCCGTCACCGATGAAGTTGATCGAGAGCACGGTCAGGAAGATCATCGTGCCCGGGACCACCGCTTCATGCGGGCTGAACTGCAGCAGGTCCTTCGCGTTGTAGAGCATCGCGCCCCACGTCGGCACGTCGTACGGGAAGCCGAGGCCGAGGAACGACAGCGACGACTCCGTAATGATCGCCGAGCCAACCTCGAGCGTCGCCGCCACGATGATCGGGCTCATGACGTTCGGCAGGATGTGCTTGAGGATCAGCGTGTGCTCCCTCGCCCCGATCGAGCGCGCCGCCTCCACGAACTCCTTCTCCTTCATGGAGAGGAAGCTCGCGCGCACGAGTCGCGCGGTCGGCATCCAGGCGAGGACCGCGATGACGCCGACGATCAGGATAAAGGTCCCGAGCTGCCCGGCGCCCAGGACGTCATCCGCCCAGTTCACGATCGACTCGCGGAACAGGAAGGTGATCAGGAGCAGGAGCGGCAGGGTCGGGAGGCTGATGAATAGGTCCGTGATGCGCATGAGGATGCTGTCGACAACGCCGCCGTAGAATCCGGCCGCGGCGCCGATGGCGGTGCCCATGCCGATCGCGATGAACGCGGCGACGATGCCCACGGAGAGCGACACACGCCCCCCGAAGAAGATGCGTGCCAGCATGTCCTGACCCATCGAGTCCGTCCCGAAGAAGAAGAACTTGCTCTCTTCCTCACCGGTCTGGAGGTTCAGGATGCTCTCGGAGCTCGCCACGCCAAGGCTGGTCGGGTACTTGAACGGCGAGAAATACGCCTCCGTGTACACGAGCGGGCCGATGAAGCAGGCGAGGACGAAGAAGACGAAGACGATCATGCCTGCCATCGCCAGCTTGTGGCGGCGGAACTGGCGCCATGCGTTCCCCCACAGCGAACGCTGGGGACGAACGCGAGCGGCTTCGGCGCTCGCGAGCGTGACCCGGGTTGCCGAGCCCGCAGCCTGCCCGGAAACCTCGGCGGCGGCCGGGCTTGCCTCGACCGGAGTGCCCTTGGTGTTTGATGGATTCCTGGTGACGGACATGTGATTTCCCTTCATTCACACCGGCCCGGGAAGACCGTGCGAACACCTCATGCTAGCTGTACTTAATGCGGGGATCCATCAGCGCATACAGGATGTCCGCGATGATATTGAACACAACGACCAGGATCGCGATGCCGAAGGTGATCGCCATGACCACCGGGATGTCCTTCGACTGCATGGCCCGGATGAGCGCGCTGCCGATACCCGGAATGAGGAAGATCTGCTCGGTGATGATCGCGCCGCCGACCACGCCCGGAACCTGCATCGCGATGATCGTGATCACCGGGATCAGCGCGTTCCGCATGGCGTGCGCGACGATGACCAACCGCTCCTTCAGGCCCTTCGCCCGGGCGGTTCGGACATAGTCCTGCCCGATCGTTTCGAGCATGGAGGCACGGGTATACCTCGTTAATTGGGCCGATGAGAAGAGCGCCAGCACGGTAATGGGCATGATCGATTGTTTGATCGTGCCCCAGAAACTTTGGACGTCCGCGTTATAGATAAACGGCAACCAGCCCAGCTTCACACTGAAGAGAAGGATTAACAGGAGGCCGGAGAAGAACGTCGGGATCGAGTAGCCGATGAAGGCGAACGTCGTCGCGATGTTGTCGAACCACGAGTACTGCTTGACGGCGGAGATCACGCCCACCGGGATCGCGATCAGGATACCGAGCAGGAACGCTGTACCGGAGATCGAGAGAGTCACCCCGATCCGGTTCATCAGGTAATCCTTGACCGGAATTCGCGACGTGAACGACTGTCCCCAGTCGAAGTCGATGAAGTAGGCCTTCGCCCATTTGAAGTACTGCTGGTAGAGCGGATCGTCCAACCCGTAGCTTTCCCGGATACGCTGGCGCACCTCGGGCGAGACATTCGGGTTGGCGGCCAGCTCGCCGAGCGGGTCACCAGGTGCAAGGAACAGGATCGAATAGATGATCATGCTGATGGCGATCAGCGTGATGACCGAGATGATCCCGCGACGAATAAGGTATCGGCCCACGTCAGGCTCCTTCGGAGATGGAAAACATTAGAACAGGCGCACACCGCAAAACGGCAACGCCATTCGATCCCCCGTAACCCATGCGGCGCCTACGGCACTGCCCAGCCAGAGGGTTACAGCGCCGACGCCAACACGACCGCACACGCTCGTCGTATGCGTCGCTGATCCCGGGGGCTCCATTGCCCCGCCCTTAGGGAATTTCGATCATGCTACGGGCCACGATCGCATTGCGTCAAGTAAATCGACATTCTCGACTGGCAACATTGCCCGGCTTTCCGTCTCCCACGCACGACCGGATTGTGAAAGCACGCACAAAAGGCCTCGCAATTGTGCCCTGAATACCAATGCCCCAAGGTCGCCAAACCCTGCCGGTCGTGCACAATTGGCGCGAACTGTCGATCGCTCATTCAGGGAGGCTCCCATGTCATCCGCGTCTTCACCCCGCCGCGCACCCGTTCCGGACGCGATTGCCGCGCTCCACGGCGGCCTCGTCGTCTCCTGCCAGGCGGGTGACCAGACGAACCCACTCTACGGTCCGGAAACGATGGCGCTGATGGCCCGGGCGGCCGAGATCGGCGGCGCTGTCGCCCTGCGCGTCAACGGACCGGACGACACCCGGGCCGTGATGGCCGCGACATCACTCCCCGTCCTCGCCATCAACAAGGTCGACTATCCGGATTCCGACGTCCGGATCACGCCGACCGTGGCCGATACGATCGCCATCCTCGAGACCGGCGCACCCTTCATCGCGCTGGACGGAACCAACCGTCCACGACCGAATGGTGAACGCCTCGTCGACAGCGTCAACGCCATCCATGAGCGGGGCGCGTACGCCTTCGCCGACCTCGCCACCCGCGACGACCTCGCGGGCGCGATCGAAGCGGGCGTCGACGCGGTCGGCACCACCCTGAGTGGCTATACCGCCGAGAGCGCGACGGATTCCGACGAACCCGATCTCGATTTGCTCGCCTGGCTCGTGACCTACTCGCCCGTGCCGGTCTATGCCGAAGGCCGCTACTGGACGCCGGAGCAGGCCGCCGCCGCGCTGGAGATCGGCGCGTCCTTCGTCGTCGTTGGCACCGCGATCACCAACCCGATGAAGATCACCCAGCGCTTCGTAACGGCCATCCGCCGGGAGCGCGGAGCATGACGGGCTACCTGGAGCGGGTCCACGCCCTGCTGGACGAGATGGCGACGACCAATGACGCAACCCTCGATGCCGCCGCACAGATGCTCGCCAGCTCGATCGGCGCCGGCGGCATCGTGCACGTATTCGGCAGCGGCCACTCGGCCATGCTCGCGCAGGAGATCTTCCATCGCGCGGGAGGTCTCGCGTGTATCAACGCGATGCTGGACGTTAACCTGACAATCTTCGGCACCTCCCGTCCGACCTGGGTCGAGCGATTGGAGGGTTACGCGCCCTCCCTCTTCGCCTCCCACGATGTCCGCGCTGGCGAGGTGATGCTGGTCATCAGCACCTCCGGCATCAATCCCGTCCCCATCGAGGTCGCCCTCGGAGCGCACGAGCGCGGGATGCAGGTCATCGCCGTCGGCTCATATGCGGCCTATGCGGACGCGACAAGCCGGCATTCGTCCGGGAAGCGGCTCTTCGATATCGCAGATCTCGTTCTGGATACTCGCGTGCCGGTCGGCGACGCCGTCTCCCCGCTTGACGAAGACGGCCAGGCGGTCGGGGCAGTCTCGACGGTGCTGGGCTCCGCGCTCCTGAATGAGCTGGTCATCCGCACGGCACGGCGGCTCCAGACGTCTGGCGACCCCGTCCCGGTCTTTGCCAGCCAGAACGTTCCCGGCGGTGACGAGCGCAATGCGGGCCTGATCGAGCGGTACCGACCGCGCATTCCCCTGATGAAACCATGACGCGACACCTGGTGCTCGCGATCGACGGCGGGCAGACGAGCACGAAAGCGCTGATCGCCGACACCGAAGGGCACCTCCTCGGTCGGGGCACCGGTTCGCCGTGCGACCACATCACCGGGCCGCACGGCTATGAACGGAACCGGGACGCGATCCACAGCGCGACCCGTGCCGCGCTTGCTGACGGTGGTCTCGATGCCTCGAACATCGTCGCCGCCGGGCTCGGCCTGACCAGCGCGCCGCCGGAGATCGGCGCCCGGCCACTGTTCGAGCAGATGGTGCGGGAGATCGCTTCTCCCAAACACCTGTGGATCCATCACGACGCCGCCTCGAACCTCGCTGGTGCCTCCGCTGGCCAGCCGGGCATCGTCGTCATCGCCGGTGGCGGCTCGCTCGGCTTCGGCATGGACGCAGCCGGCAACGAAGCCAAGGCCGGTGGCATGGGATACCTCATGGGAGATGACGGCAGTGCCTGGTGGATCGGCCTCCGCGCCCTCCATGCGGCAGCAGCTGCGGCGGATGGCCGAGGCCCGGAAACCGTCCTGCTCCCGTTCATCCTCGACCATTTCGAGCTACCAACGATCCGTCATATCGTCGGCATCCTCTACGCGCCGGACTTCACGCGGGACAGGGTCTCCAGCCTTGCTCCTCACGTCGTCCGGATCGCGAAAGATGACGCCGTCGCCCGCGAGATCGTCGCCGAAGGAGGCAGGCGTCTCGCCGGCCTCGCCCTCGCCGTTGCCCGGAGACTGTTCGAACCAGGGGTGCCGGTCCACGTGTACCCGACCGGTGGTGTGTTCAATGCCGGCCCGCTCGTCAACGACCCGTTCCGGAACACCCTCGCCGACGGATGGCCGGAAGCGACCATCCGCGAGCCGCAGTTCCCGCCCGTGTACGGCGCCCTCTTCCAGGCGTACCGCCAGGCAGGCATCGACATCACGCCGTCGATCCTGGAGAACCTGCGGAGCTAGCAGATCGTGTACACCCGTCCACAAGAGGCCGGTGTACAGGGCAACTCCTGCTCACGCGTGCTACACTTCGGCGGTTGCGCGCCAGGTTGGCGCGGTGGTTGTCGTGTGCCAGATCGCGCCTCAACCGCAAGCGTTTCAGGAAGTAGGAGTTCGCTCATGGCAGATGAGCTGATTCTGATGGCCGAGCCGCGGGAAATTCACGGCAAGAAGGTCAAGCGCCTTCGCCGTGAGGGCCTGTTGCCCGGCGTCGTGTATGGCCCGGTGATGGACGAGACGGTCTCCGTCTCCGTCAACGAGCGCGAGTTCAACAAGTTCTTCATGGCGCACGGCCACTCCACCATCTTCACTCTGAAGTGGGAAGGTGGCTCGCAGCCGGTGCTGATCCGCGAGGTGCAGTACGAGCCGGTCCGGCACGAGCCGCTGCACGTCGATTTCTTCGCGCCGAACATGAACGTCAAGCTGCGCCAGTCGGTCCAGCTTGCGCTGCACAACGCCTCCGAGGAGATCGAGGCGGGCGGCGTCCTGCAGCAGGTCCTCACCGAGATCGAGGTCGAGGCGCTGCCGGCGGACCTGCCAAGCGAGATCGTTGCCGACATCTCCAGCCTGACGGCGGTCGGCGACTCGCTCCACGTCCGTGACATCACGGTCGAGGGCAACATCGAGATCGTCACCGATCCCGACGCCACCGTCGCGTCCATCATCCGCCAGGTCGTCGAGGCCGAGGAGACGGATGAGGAGGCCGAAGAGGCTGTCGAGGGCGAGGCTGCCGAGGATACCGAGGCCACGGAAGAGGCCGAGGGCGGCGAGGAGTAATCTCCTGCCCCGTATCCCGACGCACGGTCCAGCGGGCTGGTGGGCACATGCCTGCCAGCCCGCTTCCGTTCACCCGCCGCTTTGACGGGCTCATCCCCCGCTTCCTACACTGGTTATGGCAGCGTCACGCGCGCGGAAAGGCGATACGATGGACCGGCTCAGGCAACTTTCGGCACAATCACTGAAGTGGACGGCCATCGGCCTGTTCGTTGCCGCGTTCATCGCCGTTTACATCGCCCAGCGAACGACGACGCCCGTCGACATCATCGCGATCGTGTTGGCCATCGCCCTCGGCATTGGTGGCTTCATGATCTGGCTCATGTACGGTGAGCGTGTCGATGGCGGACCGCGCCACTAGCATTCCGGCCCCAACCCGGTTCCCCAGGAGTTCCATCATGTCGCAGCAACCTTCCCGCCCGGTCAATCGCGTTCCGCAAATCGTGTTTCTCACCGTCGCCGCCGCCATGGTCATCTTCATGATCCTGCTCGGCACGGACACGATCAGCCCCGATGGTCCCATCATTCTCATCGTCGGATCGAGCCTGTTCGCGATCGCCCTGCTGGCCATGGCGATGGAGATCGGCATCAACCGGACCGGGCTCGACAAGCCGGCGCCGAAGAAGGACGAGCAATAGCTTCCGACAGCCAAAACCTCCTCAAAGCCGCCTCGTACGAGGCGGCTTTTTCGTTCCCGACAGCGTCAACCAAATCTTGACAATCAACTAATGTCAACGTATGGTTGACATCGTACAAACGTGAACGGGAGGTTCGATATGAAACGCTCGCAAATCCAGGTACCTGTACAGTTGGTCGCATTACTTGGGGCGTTCGCGACCGTGCTCCTCTCCTCAGTTGGCGTCCAGATGCAGGACGGACCGATGAGGATCGCGCTCATCCTCGCGATTCTCCTGCTTACCCCGGCGGTCGGAGCCCTCCTCGCCGTCGGGCTCGTGCAGAGGGATGGCAGGGACGAATGGGAGAAGGGAGGTAACCATGGCAGCAGGGAATGACCATATGGACGAGCTGCTTTCGGAAGCGATCGCCGTGGGCGGTCCGGATATCGCAAGCCGGATGGATGAGGATCCGCAGGCGTACCTCGAGCTGGTCATCCGGACGAACCAGGCATGGCAGCGGACCGGGGACATGCTGCGCGCGGCCGTCCTCGCCGCCCGCAACGCAGGACATAGCTGGGAAGCGATCGGCGCCTCGCTCGGCATGACCCGCCAGGCGGCGCAGCAGCGGTTCGGCAAGGGCGCAGACCAGAACGTCGACGAGTCCGGTCCCGAGCGACGACGGCTCCGCGGTCTCACCGCGTTCAACGAGATGGCGGTGCTGGAGCGAGCGGGCCGATACGGCTGGCATTCCGTGGATTACGGTCCCTACTTCCACCTGCTCGAGCGTGACGGCGTCCAGTGGGAGCATCGCCGCGTCTACGCATGGTCCCGCAACCGCAACCAGCTCGAAGCCGAAGGATGGCAGATCGTCGGGAACGGCTGGTTCCCCTGGACCTACTACGCGCGTCCGACAGGCATTCCCGCGCTCCCGGGCGACCCCAGCTACGACGAGCTGATGGACACGTAGCGTTCTTCCGCACTACGCTACCCAGGTGACGCTCCACGCTCCCGGGGACACGGGTGTCGCGAATATCCACAAAAGTCCCCGGGAACGCAAAAAGGCCGACCCGCATGGGCCGGCCTTTCCGCTTCGGTCATCACGACCGGCTGCTCCCTTAGGAGGCAACCTCCGTCGTGATGCCCGTACTATCGCTACTCATGGGCATCACCTCCTTTACCCTGTTCGGTTGGAGTTATGCGTCCGGACGGAAATGGTTCCGTCCTGCAGCTAACACTACACGCTGCATGCGACCACGTCAACCAGTCCTCTCGCCCATACCGGTTTGGTCCGGCCATACATACCGCTGTGGCATCCGGTTACGAAGAGATGGTACCTGCGCCCGAACCCGCGAGATCTCGTCCAATTCCAGCGTGGCGGTGATCACAGTCGGGATATCACCTGCTTGCGCCAGCACCACGCCCCAAGGGTCGACCACCATCGACCGACCGTAGCACTGACGGTGTGGCGGATGCTCCCCAACCTGCGCCGGCGCGATCATGAACAGGGAGTTCTCGATCGCACGCGCGCGAATCAGTGGTTCCCAGTGATCCTTGCCCGTCGCCATCGTAAACGCTGCTGGCAGCATGATGATCTCGGCGCCCTCGAGCGCCATGATCCGGAACAGCTCCGGGAAGCGCAGGTCGTAGCAGATCGCAAGGCCAACCTTCGTCCCGTCGAGGTCGAACGTCACGATTTCGTCGCCCGCCTCGATCGTGTCAGACTCGCGGAACGCGGCCTGGCCGGCAAGGTCGACGTCGAAGAGGTGGATCTTCCGGTATCGCGCGCAGATATCCCCAACCGGGTCGAATACGACGGTCGTGTTGAACAGCCGATCGTGCTCGGGGTGTTTTTCCAGCACGCTCCCGGCATGAAGCCAGATGCTATGCTCGCGCGCCTTGTCCGCCAACATGCGCGTCAGCTCGCCGGGAATCTCCTCGGCGGCCTTCTTCGCGCCACGTCCCGGACCGAGGTAGTTCCACGTTTCGGGCAGCGATACAAACTGCGCCCCCATCCGGGCGGCACGATCGATGCCGGCCATCACTTCGTTGATATTGGCGTCCCGGTTGTCTTGCGAGTTCGTCTGTACCAGCCCGACAACAAGCTGTCGCGGCCGGTTGGCGGTCTGTCTTGCCATCGTGTCGCTGGCCTCCTCTCGCGTTCATCCTATGATCAGGCGCGCGTGGTGTCGAGGTACGGACGATACGGCAGGATCTAGAGTGCCAGCGCATCCCGTAACGCCGCGACCGTTTCCGCGTGCCCGGCGATCACACAGTCCAGCACCTCGTCCGGCACCCGATAAATATCGCCGCCTGCCTCCCGCACGATCATCGCGCCACCAAGCAGGTCCCACAGCTCGTTCCGGTACGACACGAACGCGCCCACATGCCCCGCCGCAATCAGACCCCAGTCGACGGCAGGCGACCATGTCCGCAGCACCCGCTTTGTGTTCGCCTCCAGCGTGTCGACGACACGCGCCCGGAACGGATCATCGTGCGTGACCCCGTACCCCTGCGTCCACGAGATCGTTGCCCGCTGCAACGGCACTGCTTCGCCCAGCCGGACCGGGTTTCCGTTCCGGAACGCGCCCTGGCCCGCCATCGCCGACGTCGTGATCCCCCGCACGCTCTCATGCACGACCGCGACGATTGGCTCCTCGTCCTTCAACGCCGTGATACACACCCCGAACATAGGCATACCCATCACATAGTTGTTCGTCCCGTCCAAGGGATCGACGAGCCATCGCACTGGCGCGTCGTCCTGGCCGATATGGCCGCTCTCCTCACCGAGGATGGCGTGATCCGGGAACGTGCCGAGGATCCCTTCGATAATCCGCCGCTCCGCCTCATGATCGACCAGCGTCACGACATCGCCACGCTCGCCCTTGCCGCGAATGCCGTTGTCGGCATCCAGCTGTGCCACCGCGAAGTCGCCCGCTTCCCGCGCCAGGCGCACGGCGAGGTCGTGCATCTCCTGCAACCGTTCCATCCTGCCTCCTTCAGTCATGTTCGGCATGGAAGCGTACACTCTTTGGGAAGCGGATTGATCGGGAGGATGAGATGCAATACCTGTGGGTCGGAATCGGGGGATTCCTTGGGGCGAACGCGCGCTATGTCGCGGGTCGATTCATCCATGCTCATCTCGGAACCGCCTTCCCGTGGGGAACCGGCATCGTCAACGTGACCGGCGCCTTCCTGATCGGCATGCTCTTCACCTTCCTCACCGACCGCGTCGTCGCGGACCCGATGTGGCGCCAACTGGTGATCGTTGGCTTCCTCGGCGGCTACACAACATTCAGCAGCTACACCTGGGAGGCTGTCGGGTTGATACAGGACGGGCGCTGGCTCCCCGCGCTCGGCTATGTCCTCGGCAGTAACCTGCTTGGCCTCCTCGCCTGCTTCGGCGGCATTTGGGCCATGCGGACCATGGGACTGTAAGGACGACGTAAACCCGGAACGCCAACCCGCGCTCCGGACGCCGATCATCCAGGAGAATCCACCAATGGACCTTCGCTCGTTGCCGAAAATCGAGCTCCACAGCCATCTCGACTGCGCGATCAGCTTCGATGCGGTCCACGCGATCGACCCAACCATCACACGCGACGTCTACGAAACCCGTTTCGTGGCCCCGCGTGACTGTGGATCACTCGCCGAGTACCTCACCTACACCTTCAACTACCGCAAGCTCCTCCAGACCGAGGCGGCCCTGCGGATCGCAGTGCAGGACGTCTTCGCCCAGATGCAGCAGGAGAACGTCATCTACGCCGAGCTGCGCTTCGCCCCGCTGATCCATACGGAAGGAGAGCTCGCCGCCGAGGAGGTCGTGCGCACGGTCGCCGACGAGGTCTCGACCCAAATCTCGATCACGGGGATCGAGGCATCGATCATCCTCTGCACCCTGCGCGACTACACCTCCGTCCAGAGCCGGACAACCGGCGAGCTAGTCCGCCAATTCGCGCACACCACACCCGTTGCCGCGCTGGACATTGCTGGTGACGAGACCGCGTACCCGCTGACGCCGCATCTCCCCGCCTTTCACGCCGTACGCGCGGCGGGGCTGGGCGTCACGGTCCACGCCGGGGAAGCCGGCGGCGCGGCAAGCGTCATCGAGGCGCTGGACTACACCGGAACGAAGCGCATCGGTCATGGCGTCCAGAGCATCGAAGATGCCGACCTGGTCTCGAGACTCCGTGACGAGCGGATCCACCTCGAGATCTGCCCGATCTGTAATGTCCAGACCCGGGCGGTAGGATCGCTGGAGAAGCACCCGGTCGACGCACTCTACCGGCAGGGCGTCCGCCTCGGCATCAGCACCGATACGCGCGGCGTGACCGCGAATTCCTTGACCGAGGAGTACGAGGCCCTTCGCGACACCTTCGCCTGGACGCTCGAAGACTTCGGTCGCGTGAATCGCTATGCGCTGGAGGCAGCGTTCGCCAACGATGACGTGAAGGAATCGCTCGCCGCCCTGCTGGACGAGGCGTATCCGGCACCCTGACTAGTGATGATGGTGCCCGGCGTCTGCAGACACGACGTGGTGACCCTCCTCGAGCGCCGTGATACAGGCACGGCGTCCGTCAACGGTGTCGAGGCTGCACTCCCCGGTCGTCACATGGACGCCACCACCGCATGACTCCGGCTGGAGCGTGACATGCGCGATCCCGAAGCGGTCACGCATCGCGTCGGTCAGGTCAACGACAACATCGTTCCATTCGCGCGTGTCGTTCACCTGGACGTGGGCGCTCATCGAATCGAGGCCCGACGTCACCGTCCAGATGTGCAGGTCATGGACTCCGCAGACCCCGTCGACCTCCGCCAGCGCGCCCCGCACCTCGTTCGAGTCGATGCCCTGCGGTGTAGCGTCCAGGAGCACGTCGACCGACTCCTTCAACAGGAACCACGCGCTGCGCAGGATCAGCAACCCGATGATCGAGGAGAGGATCGGGTCGGCGAGATACCAGCCGGTCGCCATCATCACCAGCGCGGCGACGATCGCCCCGACGGATCCGAGCATGTCGCCGACAACGTGCAGGAATGCGCCGCGGGTATTGAGGTTGTGCTGGTGACCACCCCCACGCGACAGCACCCACGCCGATGCCGCGTTCGCGGCCAGTCCGGCGAACGCGACCGCGAGCATCGGGCCGCTGTCGACTTCAGGCGGCTCACCGAAGCGCCTGAACGCCTCGATGAAGATGAAGATCGACATCACCACCAGCGTCACCGCGTTGATGAAGGCGGCCAGCACCTCGGCGCGAAGGAAGCCGAACGAGCGCTCCGGCGTTGCGGGCCTTCGTGCCAGCCAGATCGCGAACAGCGCCAGCGCCAGCGCGGCCGCATCGGTCAGCATGTGCCCCGCATCGGCAAGCAGCGCCAGCGAGTTCGTCAGCAGGCCGCCAACCACTTCGAGGATCATGAAGCCGGTCGTGATCAGTAGCGCGATGGTCAGTGGCTTCGGTGAAACGCGCTCACCGCGATGGGCGTGCTGATGGTCATGGTGATCGTGCCGGTGCCCGGCGTGGCTACTCACTGACTGATCCCTCCCCATCCTCATGCGCCACATGCGCGAGCGCCATCCGGATCACATCCTCGACATGCTCGTCATCCAGCACGTAGTACCGCCGCCGTCCATTCTTCCGGGCACGGACGAGATTCTGCTCGCGCAATACCCGAAGCTGGTGCGATACGGCCGATTCGCTCTGGCCGACCGACGCCGCGATATCGCAGACGCACATCTCGCGCCCTCTCAACGCGGCGATGATGCGAAGCCTCGTGGGATCGCCGAGGATCGAGAACATCGCGGAAAGCGACGCGACCTCATGGGCCGAGGGCATACCGACCCGCGCCTCGCGCACCGCGTCCACATGGACGATCCGGTCCTCACAGGCGTCATCCCGACTCTCGGTTATCTGGTCGATTTTTCTCGGTCGCGCCAATGATGCCTCCGTTACATGAATACTTATTCACAAGTATCGACCATCTCGGAATGGAATCAAGGGCAGCGCCGGCCAATTCGTGGAATAGATCACGATCTTCACGCCCACCCTGTCATCCCCTACACTGGACACATCGACCACAAGCCATAGCCACTCGATGGAAGGAGCGCCCCATGTCCAGGGATTTCCCCGCCCTGTCATCCGACCGCCCGTTCGGTATCGATCGACGGCGACTCGTCGGGGGCCTCGCGGCCGCCGGGATCGCCACCTCCGCCATGCCCGCGCTGCGGGGCGCCGCGCAGGACGCGACTCCCGAAGGCCTCCCCCAGCAGTTGATCGATGCGGGCAAGAGCCCGGACCTGATCAACCATGGCAGCTCGTTCGAGATGCCGATGTCCGGCTATGACGAGTTTCTGACCCCGAATGACCGCTTCTTCGTTCGCGCAAACGGCCCGTTCACCGTCGATGTCTCGCCGGAAGACTGGCGCCTGACCATCACAGGGCTCGTCGACAGCGAGCTGGAGCTCTCCATCGATGACCTGAAGAAAATGGAGTCGACGACGATCACCGCGTGGATCGAGTGCTCCGGCAACGGGCGTGGACGCTTCGGGACCGATCCGCAACCGCCTTCCGGGACGCCCTGGATCCACGGCGGCATCGGCAACGCCGAGTGGGAGGGCATCCGGGTCGCGGACCTGCTGGGTGCCGCGGGAGTGCAGGAGGGAGCCATCGACGTGGTTTCCCAAGGAGGCGACTTCGAGGGGATGCGGCGCGGGTTGCCGCTCGCGAAGGCGCTCGATCCTGCCACCATGATCGTCTGGAGCATGAACGGCGAGGATATCCCGAACCCGAACGGCGGGCCACTCCGCCTGCTCGTTCCCGGATGGGGCGGCATCGCCTCGACCAAGTGGGTCGTCAACCTCGAGGTCATCGACCATCCGTTCGATGGCGAGTTCAATACCGAGAGCTATGTCTATATCGATGAGGATGGGTCGATACTACGCCCGGTGACGGAGCTCGGGCCGAAGTCCGTAATCACGTCCCACGAGCCGGACTCATCGACGCAGGCGGGTGCGCAGAAGGTGTTCGGCTTCGCATGGTCGGGCCACGGTGGCATCGCCCGCGTCGAGGTCAGCACCGACGGCGGCGAGAATTGGGAAGAGGCGGAGATCACGCAGGAGGCAGGGCCGTATTCGTGGGTGCGCTTCGAGTATGACTGGGAGGCCGCATCCGGAGAGGCGACGCTCGCCTCCCGGGCCACGGACGCCCGAGGGCTCAACCAACCATTCTCGATTCCGTGGAATGCGAAGGGCTACGGCATGAACGAGATCTTCATGATCCCGCTCACCGTTGAGTAGCATCCAGCAGGATCGTCAGAAGCGCAGCGAGCCGCCCCGTCGTGGGGCGGCTCGCCTGGTCCCTACGGCACGAACTGAAGCGGCTCCGCCTCGGGGATCCCGGCGAACCGCGTCCGCATGACCTCGATCGCCTCCGGATTCTCGTCCACGAGCACGAACCGGCGTCCCAGCTTCGCGGCGACAGCGCCGGTCGTGCCGCTTCCCGCGAAGAAATCGAGCGCCCAATCGCCCGGCTGGCTACTCGCCTGGATGATCCGACGCAGGATGCCTTCCGGCTTCTGGGTCGCGTAGCCGGTCTTCTCTTTCCCGGTCGGTGACACGATCGTGTGCCACCAGACATCCGTCGGGAGCTTCCCGCGCGCGGCCTTCTCCGGTGTAACGAGACCTGGCGCCATGTACGGCTCGCGATCGACGTCATCCGCGTTGAAGATGTAGTTCGCCGGGTCCTTCACGTACACGAGGATCGTGTCGTGCTTTGACGGCCATTTCTTCTTCGTGCGCGCGCCATAATCGTAGGCCCAGATGATCTCGTTCAGGAAGCACTCCCGGCCGAAGAGCGCATCCAGCAGCACCTTCGCGTAGTGCACTTCGCGGTAGTCGAGATGCAGGTAGAGCGTCCCGTCATCCGCGAGCAAGCGCCACGCCTCATCCAGCCTCGGCTCGAGGAAGCTCCAGTAATCGGCGAAAGCGTCATCGTATCCAAGCACCGTGCCCCGGATCGTCTCGTACGCCTTGCCCTGGAATCCGATACGGGAGCCGTTCTCCGAACGCACGGTGCGGATCGATCGTCGCTTTTGGGCGCGGCCGGTATTGAACGGCGGGTCGAGATAGATCAGCCTGAACGCGCCGTCCGGAAACTGCGGGAGGATTTCGGCGTTGTCGCCGTGGATGACGAGGTTCGGGCCGTCAGGAGTCCAAAGGGAAGCTGTCATCGTGTACAGCCGCCCCTCGCAGCTGCGTCGATGGCCGGCTTCCGTGTGCCGCTTCTGCGTACCGGCGCACCGTGCGTGCGGCGTTCACACCAGCTCCGCACAGGAGATGCGGCGATACGGAGGGAGCACGCCATCACGAGCACGACGCTATTCCAGGAACGGCTGAACGGCGAGGAACGCGCAGATCATCGCGGCGATGAGGATCAGGATGACGATGATCGCGAGACAGGAGCGCGACGTCGACTCGATATCTTCCGGACGAACCAGGACCTCGCCGTCGTCATCGTCATACCCTCCTGATCCGGGTACGACGATCTTCTTCGGTTCCTGCTCTCCCTCGGTCATGATGCCTGCTTCTTGGAGTGAATCTCACCGTCCGCCGCCGCAAGACGGTAGACATGGATAATGCGCCAGATCGCGGTGACGTGTGTGAGGATCGCCAGGATCCAGAGCGCCCACATCGGCTGCTTGATGATGAGGCAGATCGCGAGCAGGACCACCCGCTCCGGCCGCGCCACCAACCCGACGGACGCGCCGTACCCGATCGCCTCGGCCCGGGCCCGGGCATAGCTGATCATCAGCGCGCCAGTCGCGGCGACCAGCGTCAGGAACGACCCGAGATGGTCGTCCGACGTCGTGTTCAGCCAGACCAGCAGCCCGACGTAGACGACGATCTCGGAATACCGGTCGATCGTCGAGTCGAAGAAGCCGCCGAATGCGGAGATCGTGTTCGTCGCGCGGGCGATCGCGCCGTCAACCATGTCGAACGCGCTGGCGAGCAACAGGAGCACGCCGGCGATGATCGGGTGGCCGAAACCGAGGATGATCGCCACGACAACATTGAGCGCCAGCCCGATGAGCGTCGCCATATTCGGCGTGATGCCAAACTTCGCAAAAAAGGACCCCACATGGAGCATATAGTGCCGGACCCACGTCCCGATACGCTCCGAGATCATTGCCTGTTCCTCACGCGGTCCATCCCCCCGGCAAACGCCGGCTTCCCCACCAACTAACGGACCTCACGCCGCCAGGATGCGGTTTGAGCCCGCTCGGCCGACGCCTGGTATTCCTCGAGCACCCGGGCAGCCACCCGGTGCCATGCATACTGCTGCGCGTCGATCATGCCCTGCGCGCCAAGCCGCTGCTGCAGGTCCGGATCGGCCAGCACACGGACGAGCGCAAGCGCAAGCGCCTGCGGGTCACGCGGCTCGACCAAAATGCCGTTCCGGCCCGACGTCATCACGCTCGCGTAGCCAGCGATATCGCTTGCGACCACCGGTTTCCCGGCCGCCATCGGCTCGACAACCGTGTAGCCGAAGCTCTCCTTGCCCGTCGACGGCACGCAGGCCACGTCGCAACTGGCATAGTAACGCGCCTTGTCCTCATTGGATACGAAGCCCTTGAACTCGACGCCGTGGACGCCGTAGCGCTCCATGAGCCCCTCGAATTTCTCCGGGCGGCCGCCGCCGACGACGATCAGCTTCGCGTCCGGGAATTGCTGCTGCACCAGCGGCAGCGCGCGCAGCAGGTACTTGAACCCCTTGCGCGACTCCTCGAACCGGCCGACGAACAGGATGCGCTTGCGCCCGTCGTTGGCCCACGGGAACGGCTCGATGTGCGGCCCGTATGCACCGACATCGATGCCGTTCGGGATGACCGTGTAGTCGCCCTCGAAATACTTGTTCGCCAGCTCTCGCGCCGGCGGCGACACGGCGATCCGCCCGTCGACCCGGCCAAGCACGAAAGACATGTAGGGCTTGAACGCCGTGTACCAGGGCTGGTTCGGCGTGTAGGCGTGGAACGTCGCCACGTTCACGGCGGTCGAGTTGAGCAGCACCATGTACGGCAACACCGGCATCAGTGGCTCGTGCAGGTGCACGACGTCGAACTGCTCACGCTTCATGATCGCCTTGACGTCGGCGTACAGCGTAACGTCGAACGTCAGGCGCATCTTGCTGCCGTTGCCGGGGATCGTAATGGAGCGACCAATGCCGTAGTAATCCTCGCCAACCTCGAGTCCGCCACGCGGCCCACGGGGAGCCATCACCTTCACGGTATGGCCAAGGCGCCGGAACTCATCACGCAAATGGGCAACATGCTCGGCCACTCCGCCGGGTTTGTGCATGCTGTATGGCGAAACAAGCGCAATCTTCACATCGGGGATTCTAGCAGGTTAGCGATAACCGACATGGCGCAGTTCGCCAACGAGAACGGGAATTGCAGGCTCAGGAGGAAGCAACGCTTTCACGTCGGTAGTATCGCCGGGAGGGACCTGCGTAGAGCGAAAGCAATCCGAGAAGCACGAAGACCACGTGCGCCACTCGTACTCCGGCAAAGAGCGCTCCAACAGCATCGAGGCCCTTGATCCCCGCGATCACTGAGTTCCCGTCTCCGAGCCACAAGAGATAGGGAACGACCAGCGATCCCATGCCCAGGACGCCCAGGACAAGGGTGAGCGCGTGTGAGGACCACCGGTGTCCCTGCCGCAGGTACCTGATGATGACCAGGACCGATCCATAGACAACGACCCGGAGCGCGACGTTGGCGATAATTTCGCCCGATGAATACGTGCCGGTTTCAAGGAAGACCCCATCAACGACACTGATCGCTGATTCGGCGATACCGGCTATGACCGCCAGGGTGAACCACATTGCCGCCTGACGGAGCGATTCCGGTACGGGATTCCGCCGTCCTGTTGCACTCATCGACCACACCTCCAAACATCCGTTCAGATCGATGTGGCCAGACTAGTGCCGTCGCCCCGCCCTCACGCGGGGGATACCCTCCATATGGAGATCCCGATTCTCCGTCACGTCCCCTGCCTCCGGCGGCCCCGATCAGGCACGCTGTCGCCGATTCGCCTGCTGCATGACGAGCATGCCGGCCAGCGCCAGCGCGCCGCCGACAATCTTGAGCGGACCGAATTCCTCCCCGTAGAAGAGGATCGACAGCGTCCCGGCCATTACCGGCACGAGGAGCGTCAGGCCGGCGATCGCGACCCCGCGCGTGCGGATCACCCAAGCCCAGACGATGTACGCCAGGTACACCGGGAAGACGCACATATAGAGGATGACGAGCCACGTCTGGAGGCTGACCGCGCCCCAGTCCTGGCTCGTCGCCTGTGGCATCGCGATCAGCAGGAGCGGGATGGCGCCGAACAACGTCGAGTACGCCGAATAGGTCGCGGGCGGATACTCGCGGACGAGGCGACGATTGAACACCTGGTAGAGCGCGAACGAGGCCCCGCCGAGGAAGGAGATCACGTTGCCGAGCAACTGGCTATCGCCCTCGCCGTTGGCGAGGAACATCGCCACGCCCGCAAGCGACACCAGCACGCCAAGCCAGACCAGTGCCGGCTGGCGCTCGCCGAGCAGCGTCACCAGGCCGAGCGTCACGATCGGCTGGAGCGAGATCATCAACGCACCGGAGAACGGCGACGTGTGCTCCAGCCCGAGCATGAACCCGAGCTGGTAGAACGTGTAGCCGCACAGCCCCGTCATCACGAACAGCGGCAGGTCCGCCCGGCGAATCCGCCACCAGTCGACGCCACCGGTCCGACGCGCCTGCAAGGCGAGGACAGCGAACGCGATCAGGACAATGCCGATAAAGCGGACGAAGCCGAACGCCAGCGGCTGGACCTCTTCATACGCCGATTTGGTGAGGGTGAACGTCGAGCCCCAGACCACAACGACGGCCAGGCCGGCCAGCTCAGGCAGGATTCCGGCCCCGAAACGGCGTGACGCGACTTCGGGTGCCGACGACTGGACGGACGGCTCCCTCGCCGCAAGCTCTCGCGTTGGCATGGATGATGAGCGCCTCTCGTAATTCCGGTAACCGGGAACAGGTCGCGTAATCGCGATGCAACGATGTCGATACGCCCATCATACGAGGGAATGGTGACAGGAGGCGTCCGGTTTCCCGGCATCACATCAGCTGGATCGCGCCTGGATCCCGCGATACACGGACGTTCGCAACTCGACGGCGTACGCCTCCAGCTCCGGCATCCCCATCTCCGCCGCAATACCGATCTCGCGCTCGATGTCGTACGGCACGCGCACGATCTCGACCTGGACACCGTCCTCCGCAGCCCCGTTGCCCAGGATGGCATAGGCGGCGGTCGGCTCGTCCAGCGGGTTCCCGACACTCCCGGCATTCACCAGTGTCTTGCCATCCGCTTCCTTGATATACGCCCAGTGAATATCGCCGTAGACCACCACATCCGGCTCCGGTCCATCCCCGGTCGCCTCGGTGTTGGCGAACATTGCCCGGAATTCCTCGGCATCGGGATCGGGAAAGACACGATGGAACACACTGTCGGACGACGCATGAAAGAGGCGAATGCGCGATCCCCCAAGCTCGAGATCCAGCGAGAACGGAAGCGAGCGAACCCAATCGAGGTCGTCACCAGACATTTCGTCCAGCCACCAGCTCAACGGCGGACAGGCTTCCTCGCGAGGCTTTCGGGCCAGCACGTCCCAGTTCCCGAGGACAGTTGCTTCGCACCGCTCGCGGGTCGTCGCGACCACGGCGGACCCGTTCGGCCCCTTTCCGAAGACATCGCCGAGATTGAAGATCCGTTCGATTCCTCGGGCGTCGATATCTGCCAGGACCGCCTCATACGCGGTCATGTTGCCGTGGACGTCCGAGATAATGGCGATGTGTTCCATAGAAGCCAATCAGTTTCCTTGCGCATCGTGCGCCGCCGGCGCGTCCTTCTTCCATGGCCAGCGACCGTCCAGCTCCATCTCGATCTCGATACTGAGGAACGAGCGTATCGCGATCAGGATCGCGAGGAGTCCCAGGCTCTCGAAGGTCAGCGGGGTGGCGACGGTATGGATAATATCCCCCGCGACGAGGAATTCCAGTCCCAGGATGATGGCCCGTCCAACATGTCTCCGGAAGAATGCGTACGCCGAGGGGTCAGCCTCCAGCCGCTCGCCACGGAGCCAGGCGATCAGGGCGTAGATAATACCCCCTACGATGACGAGCACGCCCACGCACTCGAGCCCGGTAGCGAGCCACTACCCGACGTCCTGCAACGACACCATCAACCCCTTTCCCGGAAACAGTCAATGCGTCCGGGGAGGGCAACTCCCGTGCCGTCAGCTCCGGTCCGTCGCCCCGGCGGAAGAGGAAACGGGAGTGCTGACCACCAACCCGTCCGTCGCGAGCTCGACGCCCTCCGGCAGCATCGGCTGGATTTCGGCATGGAGACCCATCTCGTGGGCGATATGGGTCAGGTACGCCCTCCCGGGCCGCAACTGTTCGACCGTCGCCAACGCCTCGTCCAGCGTCATGTGCGCCGGGTGATTGAAACGGCGCAGCGCGGTCAGCACAAGGACGTCCAGGTCCTGGAGATACGGTATCGACTCCTCCGGGATCGTCTTCACGTCCGTGAGGTAGGCAACCGACCCCACGCGATACCCGACGATCGGCAATGTCCCATGGTTGATCGGGATCGGCTGGATCGCCACGCCCTTCACGTCGAACGGCTCCGCCCCGTCGAGGACGTGCAACTCGAGGTCCGGCTTCATCCCGAGGACAGGAAAATTGTCCTCGAACGCATAGCCAAAGCGCTGTCGCAGGTCTTTCGCCGCGTTCGCCGGGGCATACGCCGGGATCCACTCCTGCTGGAGGGCATTGAACCGGCGCATGTCGTCGATGCCGGCCGTGTGGTCGGCATGCATGTGCGTGTAGAGCAGCGCGTCGATCCGGCGAGCGCCGCTCCGGAGCATCTGGTACCGGAAATCCGGCGAGGTGTCGATCAGCAGCGTGACGTCATCGACGCGAATCAACGCCGATGTGCGCAACCGGGTATCACGCGGGTCGTCCGAGCGACAGACCTCGCAGTCGCATCCAATGACGGGGATCCCGGTCGAGGTGCCGGTACCCAGGAACTCGATCTCGATCACAAAACGCGCTTTCTGCATCGTCACATGGCGGGCAGAACAGCCCGCTTCTCTGTCGGAAGTATAGTGCCGGCGTGAAGCAACGCTCCTCGCTGCTGCCCCGGCGTCGCATACTGTGAATGGAACGAAGGACAAACATTCCGGGGCAAGGAGGCGAGTATGGCAATCCGGGAAGTCGCGTCAAGCTGGCTCGAGCTGCAGCAACTCCTCTTCGACTATCCCCCGGATCCGCACCTGAACCGGTTCCGGTCCAATCTCGTCTACCGAGGCGTGCCAACAACTGCCGCCCGGCAGATGGCGACCGGTCTCATGCGGCTTGGAGGCGACTACGCCGCCAAGGAAAAGCACCTGATCCGCAATTTCCGCAAGTACGCCCTGCACGATGTCAACGCCGGTGATTCCGTGTGGCACTGGCTCGCGATCGGCCAGCATTACGGCCTTCCCACCCGTCTCCTCGACTGGACCTTCTCCCCCTACACCGCGCTCCATTTCGCGACATCCGACCTGGCATTGATGGACGACGATGCCATCGTCTGGTGTGTCGACCGGGAGGAGACAGGGCGCTACCTGCCCGCGGAGCTGTCGCAGATCCTGCGGAAGGAGGGCGCCCACCTCTTCACGGCGGAGATGCTGGAGGAGGCATCCAGGCGGATCGAGGACTTCGACACCTTGCCCGGGGACTTCGTCGTCTGGCTGGAGCCGCCCGCGCTCGACTCCCGGATCGTGAACCAGTACGCGCTGTTCTCGCTAATGTCGAGCCCGACGGCGCTGCTGGACGAATGGCTGGACGCCAACTCGGTGACGGCCCGTGAGATCATCATCCCGGCGGAGCTCAAGTGGGAGGTCCGCGACAAGCTGGATCAGGCCAACATCACCGAGCGCATCATCTATCCCGGACTTGGCGGTCTCAGCGCCTGGCTGAAACGTCATTACTACACGCGATAACCCTGTCCTGGAGCTCCAGGTATCAATTCCGGGCGGCATTTGCTACACTCCTGAACCGGAATACCGTTCGCAGGTTCGTTGCAGGGACACTCCCTCATGCGCAAGAACAACTGCGCTCGCCTGAGCGCCACAACTGACTGGATTCCGTTCTACGGATAACAGCCGCTGCCCTCCTCGTTCGGCGCTAATGGGCAGCGGGAGAACAGGCGCCCTGCTCTCCCGACTTTGCGGGAGCTGTTCCTGTGCATCTTCGACAACGCATTTTCTCCAGGCGGTCGACCCTCTGGTCGAACCGCGACTTCCTTCATCTATGGTCTGCTGAAACCATTTCCCAGTTCGGATCCCAGCTCGGCTTGCTGGCGATCCCGCTCATCGCTGCGCTCGTGCTGGATGCCTCGCCCCTGCAGATGGGCCTCCTGACAGCAGCCGGGCAGGCGCCACGCCTCGTCATCGGCTTCTTCGCCGGCGCGTGGGTAGATCGCCTTCCCCGCAAGCCGATAATGGTCGTGACCGATATCGGCCGCGCGCTCACCTACGCCGTCATCCCGGCGGCGTGGTTCCTCGACGTCCTCTCAATAGAACTACTGTTGCTCGTCGCGGTCATCGAGGGCTGCCAAACCGTCTTCTTCAACGCCGCCTGGTCGGCGATCATCCCGAGCCTTGTCCAGCGCAAGCACCTCGCCGATGCCAACGGCAAGCTGATGGCGAGCGTCTCACTGGCGCAGGTCACCGGCCCGGCGCTCGCCGGGACGCTGATCGCATGGCTGTCCGGACCGGTGGTGATGGCGATCACCTCCGCGACGTTCGGGATGTCCGCGTGGTTCCTGCAGCATATCCGCAAGCCGGAGGTGCGCCGGGAACGCGACGTCACCAGCCCGACACGGCTGATGGAGGAAGTCCGGGAAGGCTTGCGCGAGCTGATCGGCTCGCGAATCGTCCGCCCGCTCACCACCAGCTCGATGGTGATCAACCTCGGCGGCAACATGTTCATGTCGGTCTACGTGCTGTACATGGCGCAGGACCTCGGTCTCTCGTCACGAGGCATCGGTCTGGTCTATGCCTCGGGTGGCGTCGGCGCGCTCGTCGCCAGCATGGTCGCCGCGCCGCTGGCTACCAGGTTCGGCGTCGGCCGCACGGTTCTCTGGAGCGCGGGTGCGTTCGGGATCGCAAACCTCTTCGTGCCCATGGCGATCCTCGTGCCGGAGTATGCGCTCCCGCTCATCGTCTTCTCGGAGCTGGCCGCCTGGATGTCGCTCCAGGTCTTCAACGTCAACCGCTTCAGCCTGCGGCAGGCCCTGACGCCGGATCACCTCATGGGCCGGGTCTCCTCATCGACGCTGACCCTCGTCGGCGGCGCGCAGCTGACCGGCTCGTTGCTTGGCGGCGTGATCGGCCAGGTTTTCTCGGTCCACGTCGCGCTCTTCGTTTCGGTGGGCATCATGGCGCTCGCCGCCGGAGTCGTGTGGGCGTCCTCGATCCCATCCATCGGTGAGATGCCGGACGGTCCGGAGGTGGCGGCATCGGTCGCCGACTAGAGGCATGCAAAAGGGGCGCCCGGCTGGCGCCCCTTTTGCATGGTCAGCTCGTTGCGACGCTCGCTACTCCTTCGGCGGGTACTCGTCCCGCGAGCGCGTGGGCTCGACCTTGTCAGGTTGCGAATAAACCTCTTCCCCTTGCTCGGCGACACCGGCCGAGGTGGGCTTTGCGCTGGCGACACCAGCCTTGGCCGGCTCACCGACCCGCTGGAGGAAATCCTGCCGGAACCACTGTGCCGTCCACGGGATCGCCACGCGGTTCTCGTGCCCCTTGAAGTCAACGAGGTAGAGCGGGATGTTATGCGTGCCGTCCGGCTTGATATCCGTGATCGTGCCGGTCGCGCCGTCGAACTTCGCTTCCTGTGACGTCACGTACATCGGATGGATGGTGACCACACCACGCTTGTTCGTGCCACGGGGCAGCTGGACCCGCACCGTGTCCCCGACATTCAATCCGACCATCTCGCGACGCTCCTCCACTCGCAGCGGCCGGCATCATCACCGGCCTCGATCACCTGCACGCACTCCATCGTTCTGGCGTGAGTATACCGGTTTTGCCGCCATCACCCCCGGGTTGTACGCCCCGGTTGTGGCATCGGCGACACCCCGTGGTAACAGAATCGTGATATTCAACATCGGTATTAAGATTTTCAATGTTGATATTGACATTTTTGATTCGCCGATCTAGTATGCCTGTATCAGGGCATCAGCCAGACCCCCTGGATGCCCCGATTAACGGACCTCCCGGCCAACAAGGCTGCCGGGAGGCGCCGGAACGACACAGGAGTACTGACGTGACCGAATCTTCACGAACGCAGCGACAGGAGCGGCTCGCCCAGGGCGATTGCCCGGTGTGCGGCGAGATGCTGCATATCACCCGTATGGAATGCGATAGCTGCGGCACGGCCATCGAAGGACACTTCGTCCTCCACGCGTTGTCCCGGCTGTCCGGCGATCATCTCGATTTCCTCGAGTCGTTCATCCGCAACCGCGGCGTCATCAAGGACATCGAGGTGGACCTCGGCATCTCCTACCCGACCGTCAAGTCCCGGCTCGACGACGTCGTGACATCCCTCGGCTATCCTGCGGCTGAAGGCCGGCTCCGCCCGAGCCAGGTTCGCGAGGAGCGCCGGACGATCCTGGAGCAGCTACGCAAGAAGGAGATCTCGTCCGAGGAGGCGGCCCTGAAACTGGCCAGTCTCGGAGAAAGGAGCATGCGATGAGCATGTTATCCGGCGTTCCCGGCAACTCCGGCGAGGAACGGCTGCAGATCCTCAAGATGGTGGAAGACCAATCCATCTCCCCCGAGGAAGCGGCCCGCCTCCTGGAAGCGCTGGATCGCACGGACCGCAAGCGCGCCCAGACGCGGCAACAGGCACCGGGTCCCCGCAATATCCGCATCAAGGTCACCGATGTCGGAACGAAGCGCACCGACGTCGACATCACGCTCCCGCTGGGACTGGTCAACACGATCGTCAGCATGGCGAACCGGTTCGCGCCGGGACGCGTGCCAGACCTCTCGGCCCTCCAGAGCCAGATCGAGGGAGGCTACGTCGGAACGCTTGTCGATATCGAAAACGGCCAGGATCGCGTCCAGATCATGGTCGAACCGCGCTAGTCAGCCACCGGATCGCACGGGCGGTCCAGGACAGAAGCAATACGCAGGAAAGGAACCTCAACCATGAGCCAGAACTCTATCGTCCCCGGCGGAAGCACGGCCGACTTCACCCGGACTGCCAGCTTTGACCCGACCAAACCAGTCCGCCTGACGGTCAGCAACCACGACGGTGAGGTCCGCGTGCGCCGGACCGACGGAAGCGACATCGTCATCAACGGCTTCCACCTCCGCTCCCGTGGCAACGCCAACGGCGACGTGGACGAGAACGTGGTCTTCGAGGTCGACGGCAACACAATTTCCTTCCGCCCGTCCTGGCAGGTCGGCAACACCGTGTCCGACATCGCCCAGAAGGTAAAGACCCAGCTCAAGGACGGCTTCCGCGCCGAGGACTGGGACTTCAAGAAGATGCGCTTCGCTGGTGACATCTCCTATGACATCGACGTGCTCATCCCGCGCAACCTGCCGGAAGGCTCGTCGGTCTCCGTTCGCACCACCAGCGGCGATGTGAAGATCGAGGATCTCGACGCCAGCGTCTCCGTCGCGACAGCCAGCGGCGATATCGACCTGGAGCGCGTGGAGGGAAAAGTGTCGGCCCACAGCGCCAGTGGCGACGTCGAGGCTCGCTCGCTGAAGGGCAGCCTCGAGACCAATACCGCCAGCGGCGATATCTCGGTGGAGGGAGGCGACGCCTGGGCGGCGCTCCGCTCCGTCAGCGGCGATATCTCCATCCGCGACTTCACGCTGAAGAACGCCCGCGTAACCACGGTTAGCGGCACGGTCACGGTGAACGCGGTGGTGAACAACGACGCGGAATACACCTTCGACTCCGTCAGCGGCGATATGCGGCTGACGACGGCCCTGCCGGCCAGCGGCGCCTCCCTCTCCTTCCGCTCGATGAGCGGCGATGCGTCCGTGGAGGGTGACTGGACCAAGGGGTCCGGCAAACGCGCCTGGACGCTTCGTGGACAGGAAGGTGGCCCGAAGATCAGCGTCAAGACGGTGTCCGGCAGCCTGAAGGCGAACGGCGTGATCTCCGGCGATCTCGAAGCCCGCACCGAGAGCATGCCGAAGGACGTCACCGAGGATGCCCGGCACGAAGATGCTGCTACCGACGAGTCGACCGGCCCGAACATTACCGTCGACGCCGATTGGGAGCGCGCCAAGACCTGGCTGAAGGACATCAGCCAGCGCGTCTCGAAGTTCGTCAACGATCTCGATGCTGCCGGGGATCGCCGGTATCAGGAGCGCCAGACATCGGGCGACGAGACGCAGCCGATCGATGTGACGCTCTCCGCGCCGGAAGCACCCGAGCCGGCAGCGACGGCGCCGACCGAGCCCATGCCGGAGATGCCTGCGCAGCCCGAGAAGCCGGAGCCGCCGGCTTCCCCGGCGGGAGCCGAGACCGCTCCGTTGCCGCCGACGCCGCCCGAGGCGCCGGAGAAGCCGGAGACCAGCTCCGAGCGACGCCTGCGCCTGCTCCAGGCCGTACAGCGCGGCGAGCTGTCGGTCGACGAGGCGCTGGCACAGCTCGACGACCAGCAGTCCTGATACCGATCACGGGAGAGCGGTGCCCGTAAGCACCGCTCCTTCCACAAACAGGTCACGAACGGCGGATTACCGGTCCCGCGCAAGCGGGCGGCAACCCGCAGGGGGTCCCTGTCTCTCGAATCTCCGCGTATCCAGGAAAAGAACGAGGCAGTCTCCATGAACACGATCCATCCCGACCATGCCGTCTACCAGATCCGGGGACGCCAGGAGATCGTCCGGGACGGCATCAAGGCCGCCCGCCAGCCGGGCGACGTCGCCGCCATCCGTGAGATGATCGGCCAGATGCTGATCCATGCCGGCGAGCGCATCCGCGGACACCAGCAGCGAGCCACGCTGCCGCTCCGGCCGACGGCCCGAGTCGCGCAGGCCACCCGCTAACATGCCCCGGAGCGCCGGGTATCACGTCCAGCGCTCCGGGTCCCCATGAGGAGACCTCACGACATGATCACCGACGAGGTGACCGCACAGGGAAACGGGTCCCTGTTCTCGGCGCAAAAGCGCCCGGTCACGACGATGGTGGCGACCAGCTTCATCTCCGCCATCAGCAACAACATGACCGCCATCGCCGTGCCCTGGTTCGTCCTGACGCTGACCGGAAGCGCCTCCCAAACCGGCATCACCGCCGCGGTCACGCTCCTCCCCTCCGTGTTCATGTCGTTCTTTGGCGGAGCCGTCGCCGACCGGATGAACGCCCGCCGATTGTCGGTCTTCTCCGACGTGATGAGCGGCGCCACGGTCGCGCTCGTACCGTTGTTGTTCATGCTGGACGTGCTCTCGTTCCCGCTTCTCCTGCTCCTGATGTTCCTCGGCGCCATCTTCGACACGCCGGGCCATACCGCCCGGAGCACGATGCTTCCGCGCCTGGCCGAACGGGCCGGGATGCCCCTCGAGCGGATCAACTCCGCCATGGGCGTGAGCCAGTCGATGTCGTCGATCATCGGCGCGGCGGCGTCCGGTATCCTGATCGGCCTGATCGGCGCGACGAACGTGCTCTGGTTCAACGCCATTGCGTTCGGGATCTCGGCGCTCGCCATGACCCTGTTCATCCCGGACCTCGGCGTGAACCCGCCAAGCGGCGCATCCCTCCTGGGCGACGTCAAGACGGGACTCCGGTACGTCCTGGACAACTCCCTGATCCGCACGATCATCATGGTGTCGCTGGTCGTCAACGGCGTGTACAGCCCGCTCTTCGGCGTGGTCATTCCGTATTACGCCAAGACCGTCTACGACTCCGCAGCCGCCCTCGGCGTCCTCTCGGCGTCCTACGGGGTCGGCATGCTGATCGGCTCGGTGCTCTATGGCGTGATCGGGGACAAGCTCTCGAAGCGCACGCAGATGTTCGCGTCCGTCGCGCTGATCTCGCTCCCCGTCGCCGGGTTGATCGCCGTCCCTTCCCTCGGCTGGAGCATCGCGATCCTGCTGCTCTGCTCGCTCGGTTCCGGACTGGTGAACCCGATGGTCTTCACGATCATCATGAAGGAGACACCCCAGAACCTGCTCGGTCGGGTCGTGGGCGTCATCTCGGCCGGGGCGATGGTCGCCTCGCCGCTCGGCATGATCGCCGTCGGCCCCGTGCTGGACTCCGTAGGATTGCGCGGCACCTTCGCTGGCATCTCGGCAATCCTCGCAGCCGTGCTCGTCATGGTGGTCGGGAATCGGACGATCCGCACGATCGACTCGCGGGAGCCAGCACCCCAGAGCGCGTAGCGCATAACGCCCCGTACCGCCGGAGCTGGTCTGCGGCGCTCGTCGCCCCACATGAAAACGACCCGGCGCCTCCAGCCAGGCGTCGGGTCGTTTTCAGTCTGGTGTGCAATGAATCGGGGAGAGACCGATCTACATCGGATAAACGGCAAGCCCCATGCCATCGACGACCGACCACAGCTCCTGGAATGTCGCCCAGTCGTAGTGGTCCGTGGACCCCTTGGCAGGATCCATGACGAAGACGCCGCTGTCGTCGTAGCCGGTGACGGTCACGACGTGCATGCCGGCGAACACCGAGTAGGTGTCCTCGTCGTGCAGCACCTCGCGCGTATCGCCCCAGAAGCCGAGCCACACCACGACCGGGTGGCCTGCGTCCAGGTGCGAGATGAGCGGGCCGACCTCACCCTCGGTGTACATGACCTCGCCATAGTAGCCATGCGCGTTCAGGGTCGGGACCAGCGCCTCGGCGTACACGCCGTAGTCGGTGGTGTTGCCCCACCAGCCGTCGATGTTGCCGCGATAACCGTAATGCGGGTTCAGCGTGATCGGGGTGCTGTTGATGAACGTCTGCTCCGACACGCCCGCTCCGAACGCGGCCGTGGCCGCGTAGGTTGCCGCGAACTCGCAGCTGAGATTGCGCGTCTGCGCGAAGTTCGGGACCGGCAGCGAGACGATCGGGGCGGAGGTCGCCGCGGTCGACATGGTGCTGTCACCACGCTCCCATGGGATGAGCACGCGCTCGCCCGGGATGAGGTTCGTCGGGGCCATGTGATCGTTGAAGCTGATCAACGTATCGACGTTGACGCCCCACTCGGCGGCGATGCTGTTGTAGGTATCGCCGTACTCGACCCAGTGCGCGCCCATCACCCACGGGCTGGTGCCCTCGCGCTCGGCCGCCATCTGGGCGGCCTCGGCCGGAGACTGCCCCGGCTCCGGGATGATGATGACCTGGCCCGGCTCCACCGTCCAACCGTTCGGCATGTAGCTGGAGCGATAGATGCCTTCCGGATCGACGCCGAACTCGGCGGCAATCGACTCGATGGTGTCGCCCGGGCGGACTTCATAGCGCTGCTGACCATAAGCGGACGTCGCCGCACCGGCAATGACGAGCGCGAACGCCATCATCGAGGCGATCACGGCCCGGCGGGGAGCCTGGAGCCGAGGCGCGTTGAGCGCGCTCGAACAGGTCCTGCGGACCGACTGGTAAACAGCACTCGGCCGCAACGCGTCGAGCGCATCACGAACTGCGGAAGACCCGGCGGTGACCCTCATCGATACCCCTTCTCTCAACTCCCCCACGCCCGGGACCTCCCGGGACGGGTACAAGCGCTGGTAATGCGCATCGGTCCCCCGACCGATCGCCATCGTCTCGCGCACGACAGTCTGCGGTCGTGACTGCGCGGTGCCGTCCGCGCGCAATCGCCGGCCTGTTGTCATGCGACGGGCACGTTGTGCCTCGATACGGTTCGCGTACAACCCTACCAAACCGTCGGTTCGGGAGGAATGTCGCGACAAACGGTCACGGTCCGCGTCCGGAACATGCATCCGGACCTCCGCCAGCGGCACCGGTGCGGGCCCCTCAGGGATCTCGCATCGGCGTTCCGGCTTCTGGAATTGCTTGACCCAGGCGGCCCTGCGTGCAGACAAGGAATCTCCCTGCTCTCCGTTGGGACGCTGTCCAAGCACGATGGTCATGACACCATTCTCCGTACCCAAGCGGGCGACGGGGAGCGCCCTGGGGAACACGCTTGGGATCCCGCGGGAGGAATCCTCTCTGATAGACGACGGCGGTACACGAGATGTGTACGTACACGACGATCCTACCCGAACGGTGACTACTTGGCAAGGGTAGAGTGATGGCGTGAGTATAGCGTGACAGGATCCCCACCGTGGAGTCCGTCGACGCTGGCGATCGATCACCTTCCTTAATGGTTGCGACTTCTCTCCAGACCTCCTATAGTCAGGGAGAACTCCGCAACGGAGCGGAATCACGATCCGCGACCGGTCTTCCTGGCCGGCCGTGCTGTTTTGTTTCGGTATGTACGTTGAGGGCATCATGGCCGTTTACGGCGAGACCTATCTTCGAGGCACACGATTGCGGTCGTTCCTGACGACTGGACGCATCTGCGCCTATATCCCTTCCTGGGCGGCGGAACCCCCTACCGGCGCCTGATCACCCCTGCGTTCCCGGTGATCAGGGCATTTCTCCTCTCCCCGATCCCCCATCCCGCCGCGAACGGCGGGCCCATTCCAGGAAGGCACGTTTCATGTCCACCACCGCGGCCGACCAGGCCACCCGCTCCCTGACGGAGCGATTCGCCAAGCGCACCTCCGTGTTCGGCACGTCCATCTGGACCGACATCCTTCGCCAACTCAAGGCGCATCCGGATCCGGTCTACTTCGGCGACGGCGCGCCGTCGCCGGAATGCATGCCGGTCGAACGCCTGAAGTGGGCTTCGGCAAAAGCGTGGGAAGATGCCCCGGGATGCCTCGCCTACGGTGACCAGCTCGGCTACCTCCCGCTGCGCGAGCTCATCGCCGGGCGCGTCGCCCAACGCGGCATCGAGACGAACCCGGACAATATCCTCATCACGGGCGGTGCGACCCAGGGTCTCGATATTGCGGCCCGCGCGTTCCTCGAGCCGGGTGACGCCATCATCGTCGAGGTGCCAACTTTCCTCGGCGCGATCGAGATCTTCGAGCTCTACGGCGTCGAGATCATCGGCGTGGGCGGGGACAACGACGGCATGGACGTCGACGAGCTAGCCCGGGCGCTCGAGGCCAACCCGCAAGCCAAGGCGATCTACACCATCCCGACCTTCCAGAACCCGTCTGGCACGACAATGCCGCTCGAGCGCCGCCAGCGCATCGTGGACCTCGCGCGGGAGTACAACGTCGCCGTCTTCGAGGACGACCCGTATGGCGATCTCCAGTACAGCGGCGAGCCGGTCGCCCCGATTCGCTCGCTCGATGATCGCGTGATCCACTTCGGCACCTTCTCCAAGACGATCGCGCCGGGCATCCGTGTCGGCTTCCTCATCGCTCCGGATGATGTCATCCGCATGCTGCTTTCGGTCCGTGAGGTAACCGACATCAGCAACGACCGCATCATGATGCGAACCGTCTACCACGCGGCAAAGGACTTCCTCGATGACCACATCGAGCGCGTCCGCGATGTCTACCGCGCCCGCCGGGACGCCATGCTGGCCGCGCTCGACGAGCACATGCCGGAGGGCGTGACGTGGTCGAAGCCGGACGGCGGCTTCTTCGTCTGGATCACGTTCCCGGAGAATGTCGACCAGACCGAACTCTTCGATGATGCGGCTCGCAACGGCGTCATCTTCTTCCCGGGCCGCTGGTTCGATCCGGAGAAGCGGATCGGACATACCCTGCGGCTGAGCTTCTCGACCGTCCCGGAGGACCGGATCCAGCTCGGGATCGAGCGCCTCGGGAAGACACTGCGGGAATCCATCGGCAGCTAACACCCCGCAACTGCGGCGTCACAGGCAGGAAATTACGCACGAACCGGGGGACGGACACTTTGTCTGTCCCCCGGTTCGTGTTTTCCGGTATCCTTTCGCGTAGCATTTCGCGCCCGGGCGGGCGCGCTTCGTCTCGTCACACCTCACGTTATGGACCAGACCTGCCTTGTTTGACTTTGACCTCAACAATCTGCCGACGGGACCGTTCGACACGCCACTGTGGTGGTTGCTCATCGGCCTCGTCATCGCCCTGCTCTTCACGCTCCAGGGGCTCGAGACCGCCGTTGAAGGCGCATGGCCGCATCAACGGCGCGACAACGAGTACATCCCCGGCGCTCGCGGGATCAAACCCGCATGGGCCTTCGCCGCCATCCTGATCATTCCCGGCGCCCTCGCGCTGATCGGCACCGTCATCGTCATGATCTGGCAAGACATCGCCACGCCGGACGGCGTGCGGCTCGGCGGATGGCTGCTGGCGTTCGGCTGGGCGCTCTTCCTCGTGTTCGGCCTGAATCTTCTCGGGCTGGGCCGCCTGCTCGGGACGCTCGGCATGCTCGGCCCCCTCGCGATCGGGTTCGTCCTGCTCATCGCCGACGCGCTGCTGATCGTCACGCTCCTCGATGTGCTGCCCTCCTGGGACATCGTCCAGGACGGACTCAAGGAACTGATCGAGAACCTGTTGCCGTTCGTGGAATTCGAGGACGACGCGCTGTAACCCGGCCCGACGGCGTCGCGTTAGGCCCCAACTTGTCCTGACATTTGACCACGGCGAGTTTCTGGCGATGGTGCTACAGTGACGGTACGAGACCTGTACGTGCAGACGCACGTCCGGGTGCAAGCACACGGATTGCGCCGGCTATGAGCGACTTCGCGCCGCGAGACAGGGAAGGCAACGGGGCACCGGATCAGGGACGATCCAGGCCGCGCGAGCGTGCGCGATCGGTCCCCCGGACCCGCCAACGCCCCGCGGTCCAGCCCCGGCGAAAGTCGCGTATCCCGCTGGGCCCTTCCCCATCCGAGGCCCGCGATCAGGACGTCGATCAGCAACAGGTCGTCAGTATCGAGCTACGACCCGTCAGCGGTCTCTTCGGCCGGTCCGACACCGTCGAGATCACCGGTGAGGACGAGTCCCCCAGCCGCCTGCGTCTCCCCGCGAGCCTTCGGCGCCGCAAGGGTGACGTCCGCGAGACATCGCTGCTCCAGGATCCGGACTTCCGGCTGCTGTGGTGGTCACGGCTGCTATCCCAGACCGCGCAGGGAGCACTGCTCTACGCGCTGATGATCCTCGTTATCGATCTCTCGAACCGGTCGTTCTACAGCGCGCTCTTCGTGGCCTGCTCGAATGTGCCGTCGATCCTGCTCGGCCTTCCTGCCGGCATGGTCGTCGACAACATCTCGCGCAAGCACATGATGGTGATGCTGAACGGTTTCCGCTTCACGTTCATGCTCTTCATGGTTGCGACGGAACCGACCCTGGCCAGCGTCTTCGCCGCCACGATCGGGATCTGGATCATCCACCAGTTCTATTCGCCGTCCGAAGCATCGATGCTCGCCGACCTCGTCCCGGCACACCGGTACACGTCCGCGCAATCGCTGTTCAATCTCGCGCTCACGATCTCGCAGGCGGTCGGCCTCGCCATCCTCGCACCGATCATGCTGCGCCTGGGCGGAGCCGAGCTCGTGTTCGTCCTCGCCGGGTCACTGTGGCTGATCAGCGGGGCGTTGACCCTCCTGCTCCCGAGCGTTCCTGCCCACATGTCCACCTCCGTCCGGCCGCGCCGCCGTGGGCTGCTCGACACCCTCACGGCCGGTATCCAGTTCGTGCGGAAGGACCGCCCGACGTTCGAGGCGATCCTCCACGACGTGCTGGTCAGCGTCGGCATGAGCGCGCTGGTGGTCATCATCCCGTTCTATCTGGAGCGGGTGCTCGGCACGTCGAAGGAGAACACGGTGTTCGTCTTCGCGCCGGCGGCGATCGGCCTTGTCCTCGGCCTCCGGGCCGCGCCGATCCTCGCGCGCATTATCGGCGAGCGCTATTCCGCGTTCATCTCTGTCGCCGCGTTCGCCGTCTGCATCTTCATGCTCGGGTTTATCGAGCAAACCTACTTCTTCCTGAACGACATCCTCCGCCTGCCGCTGGACCAGTTCACCGACTGGATCTCCATCTCGCCCTACATCTTCCTGACGATGTTCGTCTCCGTGCCGGCCGGGCTGGCGATGTCCGTGGTAAACGTTGCGGCCCGCTCGATCCTGCTGCAGCGCACGCCCGGCTACGTCCGTGGCCAGGTGATCGCCACGCAAGGCCTGATCGGGAACGTCCTCGGGCTGGTGCCAACCCTGCTGACCGGTCTCGCCACGGACCTCTTCGGCGTGATCCCGGTGGCGGTCGGTATCGCGGCGATCATCCTCGCCGGTGGCCTCTTCGCGCGGAATATCGGCCGGTCCTCACCACCCGGCGAGACCATGATTCCCGCGCCGGCCGTCTAGAGAGACCCTTTTCGTGCACGCACAAAAAAACGACACCCGGCCGCGAGGGCCGGGTGCAGATGCCTGGGCGATGAATCAGGATCACGCCTCGCCATTGACGACCAGGCTCTCGATCTCGCCCGTGTCGACGTTGTAGGTGGCGCCCCAGTAGCACGGCCCGCCGTCCTCGACTTCGATGAGGCGGATCCGCCAGTTGTCGGCTTCGCTGCACATGCTGTTGATGCGGATCTTCCGCTGGCCGTCCTCGACGACCCCGATGTACTGGCGATAGCCGTCCAGCACCGGAGGTCGAGCGGAATTGCGCGTCTCCGCTTCGACCGCGTCCTCGGCCGCCTGCAGGTGCTCGTCGGATGGCGTCCAATTTTCGCCGGATTCAGCAGGCAAGATCACGCCCGGATTGCCGTTGATCTCCACCTCCGGGTTCACCGCCGCAACCGGTCCGTCGATCCGCGTCGCCGTGCTTACCGATCCCACCCCGAAGATCAAAGCCAAAAGGAGAAGCAAGACCACAATCCAGGCGTCTATTCTCACTGTTCATCCCTCCACGACGTGACAGCAGCCAGCGCAACCTACGCCTGGCCGTTGACGTAGAACGTCTCTACTTCACCGGTATCTGCGTTGTATGCCGCTTGCCAGAAGCATGGCCCGCCGTCCAGGACGATCAGGAAGCTCTGGCCCCATCCATCCAGCGGCTTGCACATGCTGTGGATGACGATCTTGCGCTCGCCATCTTCCATGTACCCGGCGTACTGTCGATACCCGAAAAGGACCGGATCGCGATCGTCGCTCACCGCAACCGCCATCACCTCGTCTTCGGCGGCCTGGAGATCGTCGGTGCCGGGCGTCCAACCCTCGGCGTCGCGCCTGTATTCCGTGGCTTCGAAGACCACGCCGGGATTCCCGTTGATGAACAGGACGTCGGCATCACCCACCGTTGCCCTGTCCCCGGCGAAAAGGCCTTGTCCGATCGCCAGCGTCGCAAACACAACAGCAATGACCCAGATCGACGCGATCTTCATGGTGGAACGCCTCCGTTCGTGCCGAGGTCCCGCGCATATCCCTGCAGACAAGACGTTGGAATCCGCCAACTGGTGCCGGAACCGCCTAAATCGGCCCCATTCCCCACACCGAAGACACGCGAAAACGCCTGGCTGCGCACGATGGCGCGCCAGGCGTTCCTTCAGGCGTTCACGAGATGTGGGACCCTTTATTCGGTCGCATCGTCCTCGCTGCCAGCCGACCGGGACGACGGACCGGAGTCCCGCACCTCGTTGACGGCGATCAGCGCATCCTTCAGCCGCCCGATCCAGTCGCTCTCGTGCTCGCCAACGAGCCGCACGCACCACGCGAGCGCATGCGACCGCGACCGTGCCACGCCCGCGGCCACCAGCGTGTCCAGCACTTGCCGCTCCGGCTGTCGCAACCGCGTCATCACCGGGATCGAGAGCGTCGTGAACAGGATGCGCGTCCCGCCGCACTCCGCCCCCCACGACACCTTGCGCCCGTATCTCGCCTCGGTCTCGTCGGCGATCCGCATCCGCTGCCCGCGGGTCTCCTCGCGGAACCGGGCGATCCGCGCCTCTTCGGCAACGGAGGCATCCCCGTTACCTGACGACTCAGGGGCAGACAACCTGCCCACCACCAGGATCTCCTCCCGATCGACGGTGATCTCCGGGGTCCCCTCGAACCACGTATCCGGAAGCCGATTCTCGAACCACGTCCTGATCTCGCTCATGGTGCTTCTCCTGGGCTAAACGACGAGGGAACGTCCGACGCATTAAGAATTACATGATTACACGCTTACGTGTCAACATTTTGCGCGATGAACCCACTTAACGACAATGCGCCCCGGCTCGAGATATGAGCCGGGGCGCCTGTGCGATTCAGATTCGGTTGTGCGACGCGGTCTCGCCTACTGCTCCGTGATCGTGATATCGAGAATCGTGATCGTCACCGCCGGCTTCGACAGCTCGCCATTCTCGTTGGTCGAGACCGGGATCTCGGCGATGGTGTTCACCACCTCCATGCCCTCGACGACCTCACCGAAGATCGTGTAGTTCTTCTGGAGATTCGCCATGTTGTTCGCATGGTTGATGAAGAACTGCGAGCCGTTCGTGTTCGGGCCCGCGTTCGCCATGGCTACCGTGCCCGGCGTGTAGTTCAGCTCCTCGCCCGGCAGCTCATCGCCGATCTGGTAGCCCGGTCCACCCCGGCCAGTGCCGGTCGGGTCGCCGGTCTGGACCATGAAGTCGCGCATGATCCGGTGGAACGTAACGCCGTCATAGTAGTCCTCGGTCGCGAGGCAGACGAAGTTGTTGACCGTGTTCGGTGCGACATCCGCATACAGCTGGATGACGAAGGTGCCGCGATTGGTCTCGACCGTCGCGAAATAGGTCTTGGACGCGTCGATCTTCATCTCCGGCTGGCTACCCCACTGCGGATAGCCCATCGTCGAGGAATCCGGCTCCTCGCTCCAGCAGCCGAGATTGTCCACCTCGGTGCCCTGGGCAACAACCGGGCTGGCCGCAGGACTGGCATCCGGCGTCGCCTGGGCGCTTGCGCCAGCAGCCCCCAGCAGTGATCCGATACCCATCAGCATTGAAAGCGCAAGCGCCGGCACGAGCCGCCGGCCTCTGTCCTGAATCACATTGTCCTCCCGGACGTGCTCGCCGCACGCCGCTCATCTCTGGCGGATAGTCAGTATCCCGTCCACTTTCGGACATCCTGCAAAGAATGCCACATTCCGCGTTCGGCTAGAGGGTCGCCCCGGATGCTAAATCGGGAGTCGCCCCGCAGCACGCCTCATCCTCGCCCCGTTCCGGGAGCGCATCGGCCAGGTGCCGTTCACCCCACTCGCACAACGGCATCAGCGCATCCATCGCCGAGCGACCCAGGGACGTGAGCGAATACTCCACGCGGGGAGGGATCTCGTTGAACTGCTCACGCCGCACCAGTCCGTCCCGCTCCATTTCCCGAAGCTGCTGGATCAGCATCTTCTCACTGATCCCCGCGACTGCCCGTCGCAGCTCGCCCGGACGGTACGGCCGCTGGTACAGCTCCCACAAGATGAGCGTCTTCCACTTGCCGCCAATGACGCTGAGCGCCACTTCGAGACCCGACCTGATGGCGGTTTGCATCGCTATCGCCTCCAATACATACGTCGCGGTCAGTACCCCACTTTTGCGTAAGTACTTGCCCTCCCTACAGTACCTCCCTAGCCTCGAAATCGGGACCGGTAACGACACATCGCGTTCACCAGATCAGGAGTCAGAGCTTCCATGACGACCTCCAGTACGACCGGCCGCCGCTTCGGCATCATGATCTATCCAGACAAACCGATCGACCGCATCGTGGAGGAGGCGCAGTGGGTCGAGTCGCTCGGATTCGACCATGTGTTCCTTCCCGATCACACCGCCGACCTGCGAAACCCGCAAGGGTTCTGGCTCGAGACCATGACGACCCTCGCGATCATCGCGCGGGAAACCCGGCATATCAGGGTCGGCACGCTGGTCTCGAACCCGATCATGCGCTCGCCGTTCGTTCTCGCCAAGCAGTTCCTGACGATCGATCACGCGTCCGGTGGCCGTCTCGATATCGGTATCGGCGCCGGTCTCTTTGACTGGGACCATGCGGCCATGGGGACGGATATGTGGGAGAGCCGCGAGAGAACGGAACGCCTGGAGGAGATCGTGGCCATGGTCGATGCCATCCTCCGCGGCACCGGTGATCCCGTCGATTTCGACGGACGATGGTACCGCGCGCATGGCGTGAGGACCGTCCCGGCGGCCGTCCAGCAGCCGCGCCCGCCGATCATCATCGGGGGCCAGTCCCCGGCGGTGCTGCGGATCGCCGCCCGGTATGCCGACGAGTGGAACACGATCGGCCCGATGGGGAAGAGTGCGGAAGAAATCCTGGCGACCACTGCCCGGCAAAACCAGGCACTCGATCAACTCGCCATCGAGGCGGGACGGGATCCCGCCTCGATCCGTCGCTCCTATTCGACGTTCGGCCCGTGGGTTCCCTGGGACCAGCCGGATCCGGTCGCCGCCTTTGAGCAAACGGTTCGGGCGTTCAGCGATATCGGGATGCAGGACTTCCACACCGGCATCCCGGATAACGATCCAGAGGCGCTGACCGAGGTCGCACATGACCTGATCCCCCGCCTGCGTGAGCGCCCCGTTGTGCCGACGATCGAAACAGCCACGACACCCTGAACGTGGACCGTCGTCCACCGTCAGGTTTCCATCGACTATAGACAGGAGCACCGATGCCCCCATCTCCTTCATTTGGCCTGGTTCTGCCGAATTTCGGTCCCTGGGCGCACCCACAAACCTTCGCAGACCTCGCGGCGCTCGCCGACGCTTCGGGCTGGCACGGTATCTTCCTGACCGACACGATCCAGATGCAAGGGACAGAGGGCCTCCCCGCAGTTGACCCCTGGATCTCGCTCGCCGCAATGGCGATGCAGACCCGTGACATCAGGCTCGGGACCATCGTTTCAGCTCCTTCACGCCGACGGCCCTGGCAACTGGCACGTGAGCTCGCCACGCTCGATCACCTGTCCGGGGGACGGCTGATTCTGGGAGTCGGAGCCGGGGATCCTCACGATCGCGCATTCTCTGCGTTCAACGAAACCGGGACCGTTCGGGAGCGGGCTGCGATCCTCGACGAAACCCTCGAGCTCATCACCCGATTCTGGAGCGGTGAACAGGTGCGTCACGACGGCCAGCACTTTACCGTCGACGATGTTGCCCTGCTCCCCCGGCCGATACAGCGGCCCCGGATCCCGATCTGGGTGGGGTGGCAGTGGCCCGCGAAGAAACCCCTGGATCGCGTTGCGAGATGGGACGGTGCCGTCCCGTTCGCCATCGAGGAGGATGGCACCTATTCGAACCCGACGCCCGACGAACTGCTGGAGATCCAACACCTGATCGCCCAACGACACGCCTCAGGCACGCGGCCGGATATCGTGTCATATGCCGAGTTGCTGGATACCGAAACCCATCCGAACGACGTTGACGCCCTCCACCAACTGGTCTCGGCCGGGGCGACGTGGCTTATCCATTTTGTGGACCCATCGGTATCGCTTGACACCCTGCATCGAGGGATCGAATCGGGTCCGCCCGTTCTCCCGTCCGACCGCAGCCGCGTGGAAGGCCGCGTCGGTCAGGAGTCCTCGGCAACAGGCTGAATTGTCAGCAGCCCGCGCGAGGTCACCGGCGGGAACGCACCGTATCCGGCAAGGCCACTCTTCACCGCATCGAAATAGTGTGGCCGGAAGAGCACGATCACCGGGGCTTCCTGTCGCACGCGCTCTTCGATCAGCCGGTAGCGCGGCTGGCGAAGGGCGCGCGGGCGTTGCAGGATCGCGCCCCGCACCAGCCCGTCGATATGCGGGTTCGCATACCCGGAGTGGTTGAGGTTTCCGTCTGACGCCAGCAATGGCCGCACCAGTTCGTGAGGGTCCCGCCACGGCTCGGAATAGCCGACAAACATATCGAACCTGCGATTGCGGAGGGCCTCGTCCAGCTCCCGGCCCCGCAGGAGATCGACCGACAACGCGATCCCGCACGTCGCGAGCTGCTCCTGCAGGACGACCGCCGTCGTCGCCAATGTCGCGTCCTCATCGTCGGTGATCATGTGCAGCCGGAGATCGGAGGGGATACCCAAGCGCCGCAGCTCCTCGCGCACGCGATCGGGCGACTCCTGAGGCACCTCATCCAGCCCGGAAAACGCCCATGAGGACTCCGGGAAAAGCAGGCCCGTGGGTGTCGCCTGCCCTGCGGTCGCGACCTCGACCAATCGCGCCCGGTCGATCGCGGCCGAGAGCAGACGACGCACCCGGGCGTCTCGCAGCTCGGGCATCTGCAGGTTCAGCTGCAAATGGCAGATCCGGTTCGACGGCCCACCGACCAGATACACCGTCGGCTCGTCTCGCAGCATCGGGATATCGAGGAGCGGCACATTCGGCACGAGATCGATGGTGCCGGCCGCGATGGCTGTCGCCCGGCGGGAGTCGTCGGCGATCGCCTCGACATGGACGGCCTCGATCCGGGGCCGCCCGATCTCCCAGAAATGCTCGTTCCGCGCATAGAGCATGCGGTTGCCATCGCGAACACGGAGCCAGAAGGGTCCCGTGCCGCCGACGATGGCCGGCGGGTTGGTACCGGCGCGCACCACGCCGAACGCCTGGTGTGCCAGGGACGCCTCGAGCGAGGCATCCGGTCGCGACAACTCGAGCCGGACAGTCTGGCCGTCGATCCGCTCGCAGCGCTCGATATGCTCGGTTCGCCATCCATGCCGCGTCGACGAAGCGCCGTTGCGCACCCGCTCGATCGCATACTGGACGTCCTCGGCGCGCACCGGCGTGCCGTCAAAGAACAGCGCGCCTGGCCGGACGACGAGGTCGATCGCCGTCTCATCCCCCGCGACCGGTTGGTAGGACGCCAGCGCCGTCACGACCTGACCGGATGCGTTCCACCTGCTCGGCGTATCGAGCGCCAGCGTGTCCATCCAGAGGTGGTCGATCGACTCGCGCCGTGTCGGGTCCAGTGACAGGGGAAGACGCCCGACGGCCACCCGGACAAGGCCGATCCGTTCCGGCGGTGGCGATTGCGCGCGGGAAAGTCCGGACATGGCGACGGCCCCCACGCCGCCGGCAAGGAGTGCCCGGCGCGAGAGCCGTCGAGACGTGAGCATATGTTCAGGCCGGCGTGCCATCAGGACCGCGTCACGCCTCGAGCGCGCGGGACAGGGCCTCAACGAGCGTATCAGCGTGCTCGCGCTCCCAGATCATCGGCGGCAGGAACCGGATCACGAGCGACCCGGCGGGCAGCGCCAGCACGCCATGCTCCTGCAGCGCACGCAGCACCGGCGTGGCCTTCTGCTTCAGCTCGATGCCCAGCATCAGCCCCTCACCACGCACCGCGCGGATCTTCGGGCTCCCGATGGCCTCGATCTGCTGTTTTGCATACGCGCCAACATCCGTTGCACGCGTATACAGGTCATCCTCGCGCAGGATGCGGAGCGTCTCCGTTGCGCCGCGGGAGACGAGCGGATTCCCGCCGAACGTCGAGCCGTGCGCCCCGGCCGGGATCGCCTCGCTGATCGTTTCCGTCACGAGCGTCAGGCCGATCGGCATCCCGTTGGCAAGGGCCTTCGCCGTCGCGAGGATATCGGGCACCACGCCCTTCGCCACGCCGGCGAACGGCGCCCCGGTCCGGAAGCCGGACTGCACCTCATCGAACATCAGCAGCGCACCGTGCTGCGTCGCCAGCTCGCGGGCCTTCTGGAGCCATGCCGGGTCGGCGGGATGGATACCGCCTTCTCCCTGTACCGGCTCGAGGATCACCAGCGCCGTCGTCTCGTCGATCGCCGACTCGAGCGCTTCGAGATCGTTGAAGGAAACATGCGTCGCCTCCATCGCGAACGGCTCGAATGGCGCCCGGTACTTCTTGTCCGCGGTCGCGGCGAGCGCGCCCATCGTCCGGCCGTGGTACGCGCGCTTCGCGGCGACAATACCAGTGCGGCCGGTCGCGGCACGGGCGAACTTGATCCCCGCCTCGATCGCCTCGGTTCCGGAGTTGCTCAGGAACGCGCGCCCCAGCCCTTCCGGCGCGATGGTGCCGATCTCCTCCAGCAGCGCCGATCGGGCGTCGTTGTAGAAGCTCTGGTGGCAGGTCGTGAGCAAGCCGAGCTGATCGGTCACCGCCGCCGTGAAACGCGGATGCGCGTGCCCCAGCACCGCGACGCCGTAGTTGCTCATCGCGTCGAGGTACCGGTTCCCCTCGCTATCGAACAGCCAGGCGCCCTCACCGCGCACCAGCGCGATGTCCCGCTTCGCGTACAGCGGAATCTGCTTCTCGCGGTCGAGCTGCGCGATCGATTCGGTGGTCATTGTGTCAGTCATCATAGTCCTCAAGAAGCCAAAAAAAGCGCTCGCCGCCCATGAAAAAGTTTGTCATTCTGAGCGGAGCGAAGAATCCCCGTGCGAAGCACATTCAATCGCGCGAAACGCGTTCCTTATTCAATCGCCGCACGAGATCCGGCACCTCCGCGAGCGAGTCGATCCGGTGCCGCACCTGCTCCATCTCCGGCCACCCTGCGTGGAGATAGCCCCACGGGCCTCGCCGGATGAACACAGCGTGCATCCCGATCTCCTGCGCCGGCAGGATGTCGTTGTCGATACGGTCGCCGACGTACATCACCTCAGCCGGCTCCATCTCCAGCTCATCGGCCATCCGCCGGAAGAAGGCCGGGTCCGGCTTCGTCACGCCCCATGACGTCGAGGACGCGTTGAGCGTCAGCGGAAGACCGAGGTCCGCCATCTGCTCGATAGCGCCGGACGGCTGGTTCCCCGCCACGCCAAGCACGAACCCCTGATGGCTCAGGCGCTTCAGCGTCGGGACTACATCCGGGTACAGGTCGCGGCTCTCGATGCGGTAACCAATGATGTTCGGGTCGACCGACTCGATCTGCATCACGTTGAAGAGGCTGCGATGGCTCTCCCGCCGCTCGATCAGGCCGCCCAGCACGCCATGCAAAGTCAACTCGGGGACACCGGCGTAGGCCGCCACCGATGACCAGAACCTGGTCTCGTTGACGAGCGTCTCGCCCTGGTCGAATACGATCGCCCGAATCGTTGTCATGCCACCTTCTTCCCCGCCCGAACGACGGTGCCCTCACCTGCCAGTGCCCGCGTCACAGGTTGTTCGACGCGAGCATCGGCGAAGATCACTTGCTCGACACCCTTCTCGACCGCCTTGATCGCCTGCTCGACCTTCACGACCATGCGTCCGGCCGCCGCGGCGAGCGCGCCTTCGGCATCCGAGGCGTCGATCTCGCGAACCAAAGTGCTCTCATCATACCGGTCCTGGAGCAATCCCGGCGTATCGGAGAAGAAGAGCAAGCCCCGCGCGCCCATCGCTTCGGCGAGTCCGAGTGCGAGCTTGTCGCCGTCGAAGTTGATCGGCACGCCGCCCTCCGACAGGCCTGGCGGCGAGACGAGGACGACGAACCCGGCGTCCATCAGCGTCGTGATGACGGTCGGATCGAAGTCCTTGACGCTCCCGGCGTGGTCGTCGCGCAGGACCTTCATCTTGCCGTCGATGTCGGTGCCACGGATCTCCGCCTTGCGCTTGCCGAAGGCGATGCCGCCATCGATCGCGCTGAGCCCAACCGCATTCACGCCCTGGGCCCGGAAATCGGCCACGGCATGCTTGTTCACCTTGCCGCAGTACGCCATGAGCATGGCATCCATCGTCTCGGCGTCGGTGTAGCGGCTCTCGCGGCCGCTCTTCGAGGTGATCTTGCGCACGGGAAGCCCGAGTGCCTCGCAAAGCTGGCTGAATTCCGCGTTCCCGCCATGCACGATCACCACCGGCTCATCGAGCGTGGCGATATCCTTCGCGAACCGCGTGTACACATCGGCGCCGATCCCCGCGCCGCCTCCGATTTTGACCACAAGCATGAAACGTTCTGCCTCTTTCGCGCCTACGCGCCGGACACAAGGTCCGGCGGTACGGATGTCCTTGCGTACCGCCGGACCTCGCAGCCGCGGCCGGTGTCCGGCGCAATGGAGCGGAGGGCTTTTCGCCCTCCGCCCGTACGCGAAGCGATTGGCTAAATCGGGTGCAGGCCCGGGAACTCCAGCCCGGTCTTCTCCGGGAAGCCCATTCGGATGTTCATCGACTGCACCGCCTGCCCCGAAGCACCCTTCATCAGGTTGTCCAGCGCAGCCATGACGACAACGCGGTTCGAATGCTCATCGCGCTCGAAGCCCACGTCGCACCAGTTCGACCCACTCAGGAGCTTCGGCTCCGGATAACGGTGAACGCCGGTGTTCTCCTTCACCAGCCGCATGAACGGCTCGTCCTTGTACGCCTCGCGGTAGATCTTCCGCAGCCTCTTGTCGTCGAGGTCTTCCTTCAGGAAGACGTGGGATGTCGCCAGGATGCCCCGCACGGCCTCGATCGACGTCGCCGAGAAGCTCACCTTCGGCGTCTCGCCGTGGAACGTCAGCTCCTGGATGATCTCCGCGCTGTGCCGGTGGCCGGTCGGCTTGAACGAGCGCATTGCGCCGCTCCGCTCGGCGTGGTGCGAGGCCACGCTCGGCGATCCCCCGGAGCCGGACGAGCCGGTCTTCGCCTCGACGATCACCGGCATCTCCAGGTCGACGACGCCAGCCATGAAGAGCGGATAAAGCCCGAGGATCGTCGTTGACGACATGCAGCCAGGAGACGCGATCCAGTCCGCCGACTCGATCTGCTTCCGGTGTAGCTCCGGCATGCCGTAGACGAACGTGCCGAGCGCGTCCAGGTCCTCATGCTCGTGGCTATACCACTTCGGATAGTCACCGGCGTTGTTCAGCCGGAAGTCCGAACTGAGGTCGATCACGACCGGCGCGAGATCCCGCACCTTCGGCAGCATCTTCATCGAGACGCCGTGCGGCAGCGCGAGGAAGAGCACGTCGCAGGGCTCGAGCTTGTCGCTGGAGACGAACTTCAGGTCGGTGACGCCTCGCAGGTTCGGGTGCGTGCTCTTCACGAACTTGCCGGCCTGCCGCTCCGAGGTGACCTGCTTCAGGGCGACCTCCGGGTGGAACAGCAGCAGCCGAACCAGCTCGCCGCCAGCGTAGCCAGACCCGCCGATCACAGAAACGTTGAGACTCATACCGCTATTTCCTCCGCCTGGACCTGTCGCCTGGCTCGATTCCCCTCGCCGACGGCGAGCACGTAATCAATGATCTTCGCCGGGATATCGACCCCGGTCGTGTGGATGGAGTTCCGGAACTCCATCGTGTAGTTCACTTCGTTGACCTGCAGTCCCTGGTCGGTCTCGAACAGGTCAACCGCAACCACCCCGCCGCCAACCGCCTGCGCCGCCCGGAGGGATACCTCGGACAGCTCCGGTGTCACTGGGCAGTTGCTCGCCTGCCCACCGCGTGCCGTGTTCGTGATCCAGTGCGGCGAGTCCCGGTAAATCGCGCAGATGGTCTCATCGCCTACCACGAACGACCGGATGTCCCGACCATTCTTCTCGACGTACTCCTGGATATAGAACGCGCCGTGATGGAACGACCCCAGCGTCACCTTGTGCTCCAGTAGCGCCTCGGCCGCGTCGCGGTCGTTCACCCGCGCCAGCAGCCTGCCCCACGACCCGATCGCCGGCTTGAGCACCACCGGATACCCCAGCTCCTCGATCGCCTCGATGGCCGACTCCGGCGTGTAGGCGATCCGCGTCCGTGGCATCGGCACGCCGTGTCGAGCCAGGGCCTGCGTCGTCAGCAGTTTGTCGCCGCAGATGTTCGCGACCTCGTACATGTTGACCGTCGGGATGCCCCAGTCGTTCAGCGTCCGCATCGTATACATCGCGCGCAGGTGGTTGATGCAACGCTCCAGCACGACGTCGCAGGCCATGAGCTCCGGATCCGGATGCACCGGATCGAGCGTCAAGGTCCGGTCATCGAACCGAACGACCTCCACGCCCCGGCGCTCCAGCTCCGCGAGCAGCAGCTTTTCTTCCACGCGAACCCGCGACATGAGAATCCCCACGCGCGGAGAGTGTTCCTGTACCATCCGGAACGTCCTTTCCCGGCGCCCTGATGCGCCGGCGAACTGCACACGGCCCACCTCGTCAAGAGGACGGGGGCCGCTCCGTGGTACCACCTCTGTTCGCGTGCTCCTCACAGATGCACGCCTTGGCGAGTGCGCGCCCGCGCACCCACGCCCGATAACGGAGGCTGCCGACCGGGTCTACTGACCGGGCGATTCTCGCCCGGCGTTCTTCCGGTTGCTCGGGGACCTTCATGTGACCACCCATGCCGCGACGCTCTCACCGTCTCGTCGCTCGCTGGGGCCGGGTTACCGGCCACATGTTCCCGTCAACGCAGGTATTCGGTTTTCAGGTTGCTTCGTCCTGCACCACGCGTGCAAGACATCGACCGCAAATCGATAGATAACCCAGCGCAATGCGGCGCCTGCGGGTCCGATCCCGGACACATGGTCCGGGACTACGAAGATTACCCGACACCCGCCGCCGTCAACGGGTCCATCACCCGCTCACGCGCCACCCGCGCCGCCTCCTCGACAATCTCTCCCGCGATATCACGGTCGGTCGTCGTCATCAGGCCCTTGAACTCGCCGCCGGTATTGATCTCGATGACCTTCAAGCCGTCATCGGTCTCGATCAGGTCGACACCAGCGAGCCGCGCCCCGACGACCTCGCAGGCCCGCAGGGCAAGCTCCTCGATCTCCGGCGTCACCGGACACGGTACCGACACCGCGCCCCGCGCCGCATTCGTGATCCAGTGCTCCGACGTGCGATACGACGCCGCGACGATCTTCCCGCCGACAACGTAGGCGCGAATATCCCGTCCCGGTTTCTCGACGTACTCCTGGATATAGAAGATTTCGTGATGGAAGGAGCCATGCTCGGACTTCTGCTGGATGATCGCCCGGGCCTGGTCCGGACCGTTCACCTTCGAGATGAGGCGACCCCAGGAGCCCGCGACCGGTTTCAGCACCGCCGGGTACCCGAGCTGCTCGCACGCCTCCAGCGCCGACTCCACCGAGTAGGCGACGAAGGTCTTCGGCGACGGTATCCCCGCCGCCTCCAGCACCATGCTGGCTCGGGCCTTATCGTCGCAGATCGTCACTGCCGCCGCGCTGTTCAGCGTTGGCACGCCCCATCGATTCATCGCCCAGAGCGTGTAGCCGGCGCGGGAGTGAACGACGCTGCGGTCCAGCATGACATCGACATCGACTCCACTCTCGGCGGCCGTCGGCGCCGACAGGTTCAGCGTCAGGTTGCGGTCGAAGACCGGCGTGACGATCATGCCGCGCGCCCGTGCCGCCGCGAGGATCAATTTCTCTTCCTGCCGGAGATAGGAGACGAGCACTCCGAGCCGGAGCCCCGCCCCACGTTCCTGTGACATGTATTTTTCCTTATCAGAGGAGCGCTCCGTCGTCTCGCACCATGCGTGCGAGACATGGCCCCGGGCCTACGAAAAGCTCGTCAGCACCTCGGTCAACACGCGGGTCGCCTTCAGGTACTCGTCCAACTCGATCCGCTCCTCGGGCGTGTGGTCCAGCGACGAGTCGCCGGGTCCATACGCGACGATCGGGCAACCCCACACAGGGCCGACCACGTTCATGTCTGAAGTCCCGAGCTTCAACGTGAACTGCGGCGTACCGCCTTCCGCGCGGATCGTGCGCAGGAATGGCGGCACCAGCTTCGACCGCTTGGTCGTCCGGTACCCTTCCTGGATGCCGTCGATCTCGATGCTGGCATCTCCGGCGAGGTCGTTGATCTTGTGGAGCAATCCCTCGATGTCAAGCTCGGGCGGCAAGCGCAGCCCAATAGACAGCGTCGCCGTGTCTTCCAGCCCGTCGCCGGTCGTATTGAACGCCCGCAGCGAGTGGCCGATCGACCAGAAGTTCCCCTTCTTGTCCTCGTTCCAGCGATCGATCTCCGCCTGCAGGGCGTTCCAGAACCCGACCGCCTCCTGCGCGACCGACTGGCCGGGCCCAGCCGTGTGCCGGGTGCTGCGCCGAAGCGTGTAGATCAGCGACAGCGACCCGCGATAGCCAAGGCAGACGGCATCCCAGCCGCTCGGCTCACCGATGATGCAGAAATCAGGTGCGGACCACGTCGCGACCTGGTTGGCGCCAGGCGATCCGATCACCTCTTCCCCGACCGCGCCGACGACGGTGATCGTCGCGTTCAACCGGTCGGCCGCCGCCGTCGCCGCCGCGACAAAGGTTGCAAGCGGCCCTTTCGCGTCGACCGCGCCCCGTCCCCACAGGACGCCGTCGCGAATCTCGACCGGGATGTGACCGGGCACGGTGTCGATGTGGCCGAGCAGCACGATGTGCTTCTCGCCGTCCCCGATCCGCCCGACGGCATTGCCTGCCGGATCGTCGAGGATCTCGAAGCCGCGCGAGGCCATCACACCGCGAAGGAACTCGACGGCATGCAGCTCGTTGCCGGACAGACTGGGGATCGCGACGAGCGATCGGAGCAGCTCGATATCGGCATGCTCCTGCATCGTGTACTCGGTGGCATTACGCAGTGAGAGCGAGGACATCGCGTGCCTCCTGGACCGCGCCCGACGGGGAGACCAGCGCGGCAATGGCTTCCGCCACCGTCTTCGTTCCCAGCAACGTGCTCTTGCGGAACTCGGCCACCGGGATCGCATCCCAGACAACCAGCTCGCCTTCAATCGTCGCGATCTCGATCGCCACCACGGCAGCGCCGATCACATTCGCCGCCTTGCACGCAAGGTCGGTCATCGCTGCGGACGGAATCGGCCCGTCGTACGCGACAGCCTCGCCGCCCACCACGTGAATACGATGCAGATGCTCATCCGACGGCGCGCCGGCCTGGACGAGAATGACAGCCTCATCCGCGCTGCCCAGAACGATCCGGTGCTCGATGACCGCATCAGCGGTATCCGCATCATGCAGCGTCGTCGACGCGGTTCCCGGGATCATCGGCAGCAGCGTGGCGGGATAGCCCACCATACCGGCCGCCTGAACACCGGTCGCCTCGGAGAAGGCGATCATCGTCTTCGGCCGCGGAAGCCCCGCTCGAGTCAGGGCCGTGGCGACTTCCTGACGGTTCCTCGTCGACGCCAGGCCGGCATCGATGACCCGCACGCCGGACTGGCGAAGCAGCCTGGCAAACGGCCTGGCCACCTGCCGGTTCGTCGACCGGTCAATGATCACGCCATCGGCGCCGAGGATACCGGCGTCGGAGGAGTCGCCCAGCGCCGCGATGTCCTGCGGCGCCGGGCACGGAGGCAAGGGCAGGCTCATGGGGGATACCGGCATCGCCACCGCTCCGGCCTCGCCGAAGGCGGTGATGAGCTGCTTCTCTTCCACACGAACGCGCGCGCAAAGCACGCCGACTGCCGTTGCCATGTCCGTTGACTTCTCCTTGCGAGGTCATATCCTCGCGTAGCCTCGCACCATGTGTGCGAGGAATCGGCCACAGGCGGATATTCGGGCGACTACTCGCCCCAGTCCTCGCCCTCTTCCGGCGCCAGCGCGAGCGTCACCGGATCGGTGCTTACAACTTCGAGATCCGCGCCACAATCACCGCACGGCACGATCTCGCCAACCTCAACGCCTTCGACCTCGACCTCGGCGTCACACTCGGGGCAAACTGCGGTAGCCATTGCTGAACCTTCCCTTTCATCAATCCCTGGATCACGGCCGATCGCCGGACCTGACATACCTACGCGTTAGCTCTTGTCCATGACGGCCGAGGCATCGGACACCGTCGGGATGTCCTCACTCGTACGCTCGTCATGCAGCACCTGCAGCAGCACCGCCTTGTGGACATGCAGCCGCCCTTCGGCCTGGTCGAAGATGATCGACTGCGGGCCATCCGCAACCTCCGGCTCGACCTCCTGTCCGCGGTGCAACGGCAGGCAGTGCATGAAGACCGCCTCCGGTTTCGCGTGTGCCATGACCTCCCTGGTCACCCGGTAGGGCGCCAGCGCGACCAGTTTTCCCGGATTCTCCTGCTCGCCCATGCTCTCGTGCACATCGGTATAGACCGCATCCGCACCGTCCGCCGCCTCGAACGCCGAATCGACGAACTCCAATTTGGCACCGGTCTGCGCCGCAATCGCTTGCGCTTCGGCGACCACGGCCGGCTCCGGCGCGTAGTCCTTCGGCGTCGCGACGGACATGTTCACGCCGCTGGATGCCATCGCCAGCATCAGTGAATGGCAGACATTGTTGCCATCACCCAGATAGGCGAATTTCAACCCGGTGAGGGTCCCGAAGTGTTCATACAATGCGAAAACGTCGCTCAACGCCTCGAGCGGGTGATCGTGCGAGGTCAGGGCGTTGAACACCGGCACCGTCGCGCCGCCGGCGAACTCATCCAGGTCGGCCGGGTCCGCGATGCGCGCGGCGACCGCATCGACGTAGCGGCTGAAGATCCGCGCCGTGTCCCCGATCGTCTCGCCTCGCTTGAGCTGCAGGTCCTGGATCCCAAGGAAGATCGCCTGCCCGCCCAACTGCTCCATCCCCGCCTGGAACGCCGTCCGCGTTCGCGTGCTCGGGTGCTGGAAGATCATCCCCAGCGTCTTGCCGCCCAGCCACGGATGCGGCTCCCCCGCCACGCGCATCGCCTTGAGCGTAAGCGCGGTCTCCAGGATCGCGGTGCGCTCGTCCGGGCTGAGATCGGTGTCGCGCAGGATGGACTTGCCGCGAAGCGATCCTGTCAGGACCATTTCCTTGATCTCGCCGTCTCGCACCTGCTGGATCCTTCGTTCTTGCGTGGTGGTAGCTGTCGACACTGCGCTCATCCGGCTTCCCCTAGCACATCGTGTGCACAAGAAGCGCCTTGTGCATGTGAAGCCGGTTCTCGGCCTGGTCGAAGATCACCGACTGCGCACCATCGGCGACGTCGGCGGCGACTTCCTCGTCCCGGTGCATCGGCAGGCAGTGCATGAAGATCGCATCCGGCGCGGCCTTGGCCATGACATCGGACGTCACCTTGTACGGCGCGAGCGCAACGGCCCGGTTCGCGGCATCCATCTGGCCCATGCTGACGTGCACGTCGGTATAGACCGCGTTGGCGTCCTTCGCTGCCTCATACGGATCCGTCGTGACCTCGATCGTGGCGCCGGTGGACGAGGCGATCCACTGCGCGTGCTTCACCACGGCAGGATCGACCTGGTAGTTGGATGGGGCGGCGACCGAGACGCTGACGCCCATCGCGGCGCCGGAAAGCATGAGCGACGACGCCATATTGTTGCCGTCCCCGAGGTAGGCCAGCTTCAGCCCCTTCAGCTCTCCAAAGTTCTCCTGGAGCGTCATGAGGTCGGCCAGCGCCTGCAGCGGATGGCAGAGATCGGAAAGACCGTTCATGACCGGGATGGTCGCGGACGTCGCAAGCTGGATGAGGTCGTTGTGGTCCGCGACGCGGGCAACGATGGCATCCACGTACCGGCTGAGGATCTGCGCCGTATCGCCGATCGTCTCCCCCCGCTTCATCTGCAGGTCATTCACGCCGAGGAAGATCGCCTGGCCACCCAGCTGCGCCATGCCCGCCTCGAGCGAGACGCGGGTCCGGGTGCTCGGGTGCTGGAAGATGAGGCCAAGGGTCTTTCCGGTCAGGTAATGATGCGGCTGGCCGGTCTTGGCGAGTCGCTTCAGCCGAACAGCGGTATCGACCAGCTCGGCGATCTCGTCCGGCGTGAGGTCGGTGTCGACCAGCACATGCCGCCCCCGCAGCCGGGTGCTGACGGAGAACGCCGGCAATGACTGCACCTGCGGGCCGCCGAGCAGCGAGGTGCGGTCCGACGCCGGGCCGGAGAGCTTCTGGCTCACGGACGGCACGGACCGAAGCTCCGGCGTGACATGCGGCAGGGCGGAATCGTCGACTGTGGTGGTGACCTGGTTCTGCATGGTGGACTCCCTTTGGTTCTGGTTCTTTCCTGCGAAAAGCCGCAGACGCCAGGTCGACTGGCCAATATGGCCTGTCGAACCAAAGGGGCGAGAGACGTCGAATCCCGCGGTACCACCCTTCTTGCGCGGCGAGCGCCACGCATCTCTCGGCTGTTGCTTCCATGGGAGCCACCCATCCGGACCTACTTGCGCGAACGCGCTTTCTTCGGCCGGCCGCTCATGGGCGCGTTCGGCGATCCTGCGCTGGTCCCGGGCTTCCACCGTCCCCGGGTCGCTATGGCGCATGAACCGCGTACTGGTCCCAGTCATCGCGGGCGGTGTCCCGACAAACGGACACCAGGCACATGAGGTTGTGAGAAAAGACGAAGTTGCGGAAAGCGCTAACGGTGTTCGGCCGCTAGCGCGTCGTACGGTCGCGACGCGCGAGCGGCGTTCGGGGATGGAGGGCAGGTGACCATCCCAACACCTTGCTTGTACTGGAATCTGTGCTGATCATCGTGTGCTCCGTTGAGGAGATAGGAAAACCGAAGGATCGACAACCCGAAAACGTTACGGACGGCGACGAGGCTCGTCCGCAGGCCTGGGCCTGGGGTCGATACGACGATCGGTTCGACGGAGCATGGTCATGATGGTCAAATACTTTCTTGCGTGCCGTTTGAGTTCCACAAACAGCGATTCGGCGTCCACGAGACACCCCACCCGGCACTCGCGATCTCCCAATCGGGATGGCATGTCACGAGCACGAGGTCAGCGTAATGGACCACGAACGCGGATGTCAAGTGAAAGAGCCATCGCCGGGCCGATGGCTATTCGTCATCGTCCCCGAAGAGCGTCAGGGACCACGCTTCGCGGTTGATCTCCGTCGCGTAGCCAGAGGGGCGCATGATGAGCCCACCACCGCTGGTCGTCGCCACCGGCACCGTCTCGCCGATCTCGGTTGGGCATCAGCCCTGCATCCACACGACAGGATCGGTCTCTTCAATTTCACGCGTAGAGCATCGCAATCGTTTCACATAAACCGACCAGCGCATCCTTCATCCGCCCGCAATCAATAGTCATTGTTCGTAGTCGTGTCTAAATTTGTCTTTGTTATGCGTCTTAACTAGTGAAGACATCTTTGGTCTTCGTCGCATTGGTTTTCGCTCGGAGGAGAGATGCAATGAGCGCGGAACGGAATGAGATGATTATTCGTGCCAGTATTTCTGACATCGCAGGAGTTGCCGACAGAGACGAGAGACCTCTGGAGATTGGCTACTACCTCGCCTTCGATGATCGCTGTGGTACTTGCATTTATCTCGCTCAAGAGATTCGAAAGATCACCTCGAAGATAGCCACGATCGGCTTCTCTGATCGAAGAGTCTCTGCCCTACTCCAGGAACTAGAAATGGATGAGTCTATGATTCGTCCAACTATGTTTCGCGTGGAATCGAGAGAAACCCAAGCCTGGACTGGTTATGGCCTGATGGCAAAACTAGCCACTGTACTTGGCCCGCGAGACTCTTTCAGAATCGCTCGCTTGATCGGCGACATGGAAGCGTCACGGTCAACTGATGACTCCACAAAGTCGAGGCTGCTGCGCAGGGATTTTGTCAAGGGCTTGGCAGGAGCGGCTGCGGGATTAGCCTTGGTCAACACAGCGCGATCTAGTGCTTCAGCCGATGATTTGTCCAATTGCGAGAGCTGGGTGCCCGACTCTGTAGCCCACAATTACAACTACATTGTGGAAGAACCCGCTAACTGCCGTCGCTGCCCATACACGTGGTCCCCAGAAGCAACGACGCTGAGCCAAGGTGTAGTGGTAGGCGTCCGAGAAATGGTGGCGAGTCAGGATGCCTTCGGAATCGGTAACCCGTATTGGTTCCGGACCCGTGGTCAAAAAGGCTGTTGGGTGTACGGGCCGCTTCTGAGCGACAACCCGGTTTAGAGCCCTATTTTCCTGTCCGACTTAACTCGGGCGGCTCGCCTCATTGGCGAGCCGCCCGAACCGCCTTAGCGACACCGCGGACAGCGATGAGTGTGACTATTTGAGCCGTTGCCAGAGCCGCGGTCGCGCAACAACGAGACGCTGATACTCAATACAATGCTCCTCGTGCAGGTCCTTTCATGTTCGCTCTAGACGCGGTCGTAAAGTAACTGAAACGGTGGCAGATCTGATGGCCTCAAAAAGCATCAAAGAGTTGGTTCGCGCTTGCCTGCTCCCATATCTTCTGTTTTATTCTCGTGAGCCGCTTCGACATACCAGCAACTGAACTGGAATGCCTCTCCGCAAGTTCTCTAGCGCTGAATCCAAAGAGAACATTCTCAATCAGCAGGATCCGGCTCTCGTGATCCACCATCTGCAATATCACTCCAACGGTTGACTCCCCAAGCACTATTGACGTCACAAATCTCTCCCAGGATTCGTTAGGGACACTCTCATCCGGCAAGAGATCCAAACTCACGTTCTGGTTGTCACGCTTTCGTAGATGATCGTGATACTCATTCACGGCGATCGTCTTTGCCCAGCCAAAGAAACTCCCAGAAATGTGAAGCCGATTGAGCTGAAGGATGCATCTGGTGAGCGCGTTATGAGTGATTTCCTCAGCTAGTACAGGGTCTTCCGTTCTTGAAACGACTACGGGATACGTCCTCTTGACACCTTGCTCGTACAGCAATTCGCAAGCATGCTCGTTACCTGCGAGACATCGCTTAACAAATACAGCAATAGCATCTGTCGCCGTGTCCATAGTGCCCCCGCTCGTTGTCGTAATTTTCCGGTGACTACATCTTGCAAGGGCTATGTCTGAATGTCAATAGGTATGAGGGCGAAATCTTGGCGTTCGATCCCTAAGATGTGCCGTTGCCGACACAGGAAAGGATACGCCGCCAGAGAGCGTACTCTGGAGAACTCACAGCGCCCGAGCTTTCTTGAACACGATCCGCCCAATGATGAAACTGCTCTGCAACGTCAGTGAGCTTTTTGGCTCTCTTTTCCGAGGCTGCAACGTTACTCGCCTCTACGGTTATTTCCCTGTGATTCAGATAATCGTTCAGCGGTCCCTGAACGTAGTCTTCACCTTTATGCATCATTGCGTACCTCCCCCCTGAGGACGTTAGCCAGTCGCATCATCTGCATTACCGAAATGGCCCTCCACATGGAAAGCGATTGTTGGTTCTTACACCTGATAACGGAATATCATCGAAGCGGGTATCAAATTGATTCGGCGTCAGTTATTCTGCGCAATCAGAAGCCACCTCGTA
>DATGPC010000051.1:0-6709 GCA_035305265.1 Thermomicrobiales bacterium
ATCCGCATCTCGCTGCGCGGGACGAGCGTCTCGAGGAGCTGCTCGCGCAGGAAGAAGTCGATGAAGAGTGGGACGACGAGGCGTAGGATCTGTCGTCCTCAAGAAAGGCCGCCGGTGTTTCGTCCGAAGGACGGAGTGCCGGCGGCCTTTAGCATTCTGTCGGATCGTCCAGTTGCGCACGCCCTGCGCTCGGCCCGGGGACTTTGCCTCAGCCGGAACACGTCTCCTGCCATGTGAGAGTTCCCTCGACACGGTTTTCCTCGCTGCGGCTCGGCCCGGGCAACTCTGAAGTGGAGCGGCCCTTTACCGGCTCGGTGACGAGCCTGGTTGAGACGTGACGGGTCACAGTGGAGGGTCTTCACAGCATGACGGGGTGAAGGGGTATTACGTGTCCTCAGTGTCGATGACGGTCGGTTGGGTGCCGTAGACGCCGCGATAGGGCTCCGGCAGGAGGGCGGCGACGCGCTGCATCATGTAATGCGTCGCGGCTTCGGCATTGGTGCGGACGCCGTCGATCTCCGGCGGGATCGTGAACGGCTCGCCGATGATGACGCGAACGCCCTTGTGGCCGGGGTCAGGCATGTCGGAACCGCGTCGATGCTGCTTCGCGCCGTTGAATGGCAGGCGCTCGGTCCCGGTGATGGCAGCGGGGACGATCGGCACGTTGTCGCGAAGGGCGAAGAGCCCGGCTCCGGGCAGGACGCGTTCGATCTTCATCGACAGCGAGCGGGTTCCTTCGGGGTAGATGCCGAGGCCGTAGCCCGCCTTGAGGGTCGCCTGGCCACGTCGGATCGCCTCGCGGTCCATGCGTCCACGGTTGACCGGGAAGGCGCCGACCCAGCGGATGATCCGGCTCAGCACCGGGACCTTGAACAGCTCGACCTTGGCCATGTACTGGACCCGTCGCGGGCAGGCCGCGCTGGTGAAGAGCGGGTCGAGGTTGTGAAGGTGGTTCGAGACGAAGATGAACGGCCCAGTCTCCGGCACGTTGTGCTCACCCTCGATCCGGAAGCCGAACAGGACACGGCACACGGCAACCACGATCTTCCGGACGATCCGGAAGGTGCCGGGTCGAATGGTGCCGGTGACGACGTCGATCTCGCGCGGCTGCTTGCTCATGACAGCCGTTCCCAGTTGTCGCGCACGAGGCGCTCGATCTGGAGGACGATCTCGTCGATCGTGAGGCCGTCGGTCTTGATGCGGACCGCGTCGCGGGCGGCTTTCAGCGGCGCCGTTGTGCGTGTGGAGTCCTTGTAGTCACGTTCGCGCAGGTCATCGAGGACCGAGGCGTAGTCGAGATCCTCGCCCTGCTTGCGGAGGTCGTGGTACCGGCGTCGCGCGCGCTCCTCGACTGTTGCGTCGAGGTAGATCTTCGTACCGGCGCCCGGCGTTACGACCGTGCCGATATCGCGGCCGACCATGACGACCTCGTTGCCGTCGGCAATCTTGCGCTGGATATCGAGCAACGCGGAGCGCACCGGGGCGTAGGCGGCCACGCGGGAGACGTTCGCGTCGATCTCGGGGGAACGAAGCTCCCAGGTGACGTCCTCGCCATCGAGGAGCACATCGGCGAGGCGACCGTCTTCGACAGAAGCGGGCCGGAGCTCGATCTTGCAGGACGAGGCGAGCCGGGCCAGCGCCTCGCTGTCGGCGAGATCGGTCTTGGTCCGGAGCGCGGCAAGCGTCACCGCCCGGTAGAGCGCGCCAGTATCGAAGAGCAGGATTCCCAGGGCGTCCGCGAGCTCGCGAGCGACGGTCGATTTACCGGCCGCTGCCGGGCCGTCGATCGCGATGACCCTTCGATGGTCGAGCGTTTCCACTGTTGTTCCTTCCGATAGAGCGATTGTCCCCACGGCGGGGCCCTCCCGTGCGACGTCCGGGCGCGCCGCGTCCCGGCCCGAAGCCGGTGCCTTCACGACGATCCGGGCCACGCCGGCGATCTCCCGCGTCCCGGCTCTTCGCCGGCCCCTCCCGTTGTTCGGAGGCGTTGCCGCCGGCTTCCTGACCGCCGGATCGCTTCTGCCTTGCGGCCTCGAACCGACGCGGGTTCCTGATCTTCGGCATGTGCTGGAATCCGCCGATCGGGGTGAGCTGCTGGGGCCGGCGCTGGTTCATCTCGTCGGCCTCACTCGCGGGCAGCCCGACGGCCTCGTACAGCTGGACCAGCTCGCCCGGCGTGAGGTCACGCCAGGCTCCGGGGGGAATCCCGGTCAGCGTCAGCGGACCGATGCGGACGCGGCGGAGCTTGAGGACCTCGATGCCGACCTGCTCCATCATGATGCGGACGACGTGGTAGAGGCCTTCGTGAATCACCATCTTGATAATGATGCCCTCAGGGCCCTCGCGCAGGAGGCGGCATTCGTCAGGAACGACGAGACGCCCCTCGATCATGACGCCATCGCGCAGCGCCTGCATCTGGCGCTCGTTCGGCTTCTTGCCGGTGATGACGTGATATTCCTTCGCCAGCCGGTATCGTGGGTGCATGACGCGGTTGGCGACCTCGCCGACATTGGTCAGCAGGAGAATGCCTTGCGTATCGCGATCGAGGCGACCGACGGGATAGACCCGCTCATCGACTTCGACCAGGTCCATGACGGTCCAGCGCTGCTTCTCGTCGGCAACGGTGGTGATGAAGCCGCTCGGCTTGTTCAGGACGATGAAACGCGGTCGCTGGCGGCGAACCGTCTTGCCGTCGACGCGGATCTCGTCGCGGACGGGGTCGACGCGGGTGCCCAGCTCGGTCACGACCTTGCCGTTGACCTGGACTCGCCCTTCGGTGATCAACTCTTCGGACGCGCGCCGGGAGGCGACGCCTCGCTGGGCGAGAACGCGCTGGAGGCGATCTCCACGTTGGCCTTCGTCGCGTTCCTGGTTGTCGTGGCGTTGCCTGCTCATGCGGCGACCTTCCCGTGATCGGAGCCGGTTGCTGATCCCGCCTGGGTCAGTGGCAAGGCTCCGACGTGTGTCTGGCCATAGTAGAGGTGAAGCGTGCCGGCGGAACCACCCTCGGCAGTCGGGGCGAGCTGCAGCTGGTACCCGAGCGTGGCGCCCTCGACATTCGGGACCGGGATGGCGGGCGGGTTCTCGAGGGAAACGTCCCAGACAGCAAGCTGCTCGTTCAGGCCGGGCAACAATCCGTCGCTGTTTGGCGTTGTCCACGCGAATTGCTGGTCCATGGCCGACATGATGGTGTCAGCGTCGGCCCAGCGGGCGTCCGGCGTATTCGGATCCCCGGTAACGTAGCTGTGATCCGCGCCGAGGATCACGATGATCACCGTGTTGTTGCCATCATTCACCTCGCGCGCGAGGACCACGTTGCCGCCGGCATCGACCGTCGTGCCCGTCTTGATGCCGACAACGCCGTTCTGGCCGAGCCGCTCGTTGGTGGTCGATTTCTCGTAGACGCGCTGCTCCGGTCCGACGGAGGTGAAGCGGTAAGCGGGTTGGGAGACGATGTTCCGCAGCAGCTCGCTCTTCATGAGCTCGCGGGCGAGGATGCTGACGTCCTCGGCAGAGGAGTAGGCGTTCGGGGAGTCCTCGCCGTGCGAGTTGGTGAAGCGACTGTTGTCGAGCCCGAGCTCGGCGGCATACGCGTTCATCTCGTTCACGAACGCTTCCGTCGCGACCCGGTTGTCCTCGCTGCCGCTCAGCTTGGCGCCGACGTGACGTGCGAGTGCCCGGGCGCCGTCGTTACCGGACGGGATCAGGAGCCCGTAGAGGAGCAGCGACACGGTGAGGGTGTCGCCTTCCTGCAGCGCCATGTTGGAGTAAACCGACGTGTCGACGAGGTCGGATTCCTGGATGACGACCTGTTCGTTGAGGTCCTCGACGTGCCGGATCGTGACGAGCGCGGTCATGATCTTGACGACGCTGCCGATCGGCAGGTGCTCGTTCGGATTCTTGCTGTAGAGCGGGATTCCGGTCGTTGCGTCGACCACGTAGATCGCCTGGGCCGAGACATCCGGCGGGGCGATGATCCAGTCGTCGGCTGCGCCTTGCGCGCTGGCGGGGATCGATGAGACGGTGAAGAGGATCGCAACGATGGCGATGAGCCAGCGGCTTGGCAGCGTCACACGCGAGAGCGCGGCGTCAGATGGCATGAAGAGCGTCACTTCCAGGTGTTCGCGGACGGCACGGTCGTTCCACGTTGCGGCGGTCAACAAAAGACCCCCTGGCAATCGCGGAAGGGTCGCTTCCAGTATAGGAGCCGGTCGGGAACGAGGCCAACCGGAGGGGCGTGCGATAGACTTGGCGACATGCGCAATGATGATCCGGGAGGGTGGGGCAGGACGCCCGCGTCGTCCCGGGCATGGAACCTGTTGTGACGCACCAGACTACGCCCTTCGTTCGCGTCGCCGCGATCGCCGACATTCACATACGGGCCAATTCCGTCGAGCGGACCGACGCCTTGGCCGGTCTCCACGAGGTGGCGGACATGCTGATCGTCGCCGGCGACATCACCGACATGGGCCGCATCGCGGAGGTCGAGGTCGCCGCCCGGGCGTTCGACCCGACGCCGATGCCGATTTTCGCGGTGCTGGGGAATCACGATCGCCGAGGTCTGCGCCGGATGGCGATGCGCAAGACGCTGGCGCGGTCGGGTGTCCAGCTTTTGGACGGCGAGTATCGTATCCACACGCTGCCGGACGGCACGCGTGTCGGAGTTGCGGGCACGACCGGGACCGGCGGTGGATTCGGGCCGGCGCACGGCGAACCGGGTCCGGGCGGACGGTTGACGCGCGCGATGATGATCAAGGCCCGTCGTGAGGCAGCCCGTCTCGATGCCGTCCTGACCGCAATGGAAGAGGAAGAGCCGGACATCTCGCTGCTGGCGACGCACTTCTCGCCGACGGTGTCGACCCTCGGTGCCGAGCCGCCCCTCAAGTACTGGATGCTTGGGAACGCGGGGCTCGGGGAGGTGATCGACCGGCATCATCTGGACCTCGTGATCCACGGACACGCCCATCTCGGAAACGAGATCGGGGAGACGCCTGGAGGGACACCCGTTCGCAACGTGGCGGCGCCGATTGTGGGGCACATCATGGTGTACCATGTCGAGCCCGGCCGCCGCGTCACGTACGCCGCCGGTCCACGTCCAGGGATTGCCGAGCCGGAACCCGCGCCTGTCGCGGGGAACGAGCGCACGGCACGTTGACCGCATCGACCTAGTCACAGGATGAGCATGGCGCGTTCGCTGAGCGAGCGTATCCGGCTGGATGCGCTCCCCAATCCGTATGGTCCGCCCGAGCAGGTCTGGGACGCGATCGCATCCGACGATCCGTCGCGGACGAGCACCGAGGAGCTGCATCTCCGGATGCGACGCGAGCTCGGTGCCTATATCGGCGTGCCTGAATCCTGGGTCGTGCTGGCGAACGGGATCGACGAGCTTCACTCCATGATCGTGCGCTGGCGCTCGGAGTCCGGGCCGCTGGTCACGTTTCCTCCGACCGATCCCGCGCTCGATGCATGGGTCGAGGCGCACGGGGTGCAGGTCGAGCGTATTCCTCGACTGAACGGATTCCGCATGCCGGTCCGTGACGACCTCTCGCATATCCCGAAGGGCTCGACGTCGATCGTGATGTCGCCGAACGATCCGTCCGGCACGATCATCACCGTCCAGGAGACGGTGAGGCTGCTTCGGCGCTGCGCGGTGGTGGTGGTCGATGAGCGACACGCCGCCTACAGCTCTCGCTCAGTGCTGCCGCTGGTGCGCGAGTGGGAGAACATGATCGTCACGCAGACGTTCGAGACGTTCGCGGGGCTGACGAGCCTGCCGCTCGCCTGGGCCATCGCGCCGCCCCGTTTCACGAAGGAGATCGCGAAACGGGGGCGACCTTCCGGCATCGGGCGGACGTCCCTGGTGGCCGGACTCGCGACGCTGGACGAGATGGCCGCCGTGCAGCAGTCGGTTCGGCGGGTGATGGCGGAGAAGGGACGGCTGTTCCGGCAGATCCGGAAGCTGAACATGATCAGCGCGCCGTATCCGTCATGGTCGAACTTCCTTATCTGCCGGTTCGAGCGGGGGTCGTCCGACTTCTTCTTGCCACGCCTCGAGGAACGGGGGATTGATCTCTATCGACCGCCGCATCCGAACCTGCGAAACCACGTGCGAATCTCGGCGGTGTCCGGCGAGTGGACGGCGGCCCTGAAGAACGCGCTCATCGACATCGCGTTGGATCTGTAGGCGCGGACGACCGGGCGGAACGGGGCGACACGGGGTCGACCCCTACAAACCCGATTACACGTGCGTGACGGTCAGGCGATTGCCAGCTGAATCCCCAGCATGTCCTGGGTGCGCTGCCAGAGCTCGTTGCGCGTCTCCTGGCTCGCGGCCAGGGGCGGCAAGCGGTCGGCGATCTGGTCGACGCGCAGACGTCCCCGGCGATATTGCGCGTAATAACCGCCACGTCGTGCCTCGGTCGCCGTTGACGCATAGATCAGGGGCGCGACCGGCGCATCCGGCGGCGTCCCGGTGATCCGGTCCATGATGGTGTGATAGCGACGCCGGAGAGAGTGGTAGGCGTCCAACGATCGGTCCTTCGCCTCGCCCATGACCGGGACAAGTGACAGGCGACTCGCAGACGCGCGGTTGCTCAGCTCCAACGCGAACATCATCGCCGCCAAACGTGAATGCGCATATGCCACATCCCACGGCAGGTCAATATCGGCATCGAGCCGATCGAGGTCGATGTCGACATCGATCGGCCGG
>DATGPC010000052.1:0-5156 GCA_035305265.1 Thermomicrobiales bacterium
GCCGCAGACCGCAGCAGCACGGAGTCCGACGTCACCCGCGTCACCAGCTCACCCGTCTGCCGGCTCGTGATCTCTCCCAGCCTTGCGCCGAGGAATCGCCGCACCATCCCGGCGCGAGCGCTATACACGATCTTCTCGGCAAGCGTCCCGAGCAGGATCCACTGGTACATCCCGATCGCGGAGCCAACAACCATCAATGCGAGAAGCACAACGATCGGTCCGGACAACGATTCCGACGCCTCGAGCGAATCGAGGACCCACTTCGTCACCATCGGACTGGCGAGCCCGGCGGCTGAGCCGATCAGTGCCAGCAGGAGCCCGAGAAGAAGCGTTTTCATATGCGGACGAGTAAACGACCAAAGAATGTCCCAACGACCTGGCTGCTCTGGCATAGGGATTCCTCTCCTGGGTGAGAATTGCCGGCCCGCAGTATAGGACACTCCTGTCTCATTTTGCAACATTCATGTGTCATGGAGAGATTGCGCGTACAATACGGGCACGATGATTGATGACCTGACTGCAACCTCCACCCTACGCTCACGCACGCGAAACGCCATTCTCGAGGCGGCGATTTCCGTCTTTGTCAACGACCGCTCCACCTCGCTGGGGAAAGTCGCCGAGCGGGCCGGCGTTGCCAGGAGCACCCTTCACCGCTACTTCCCGGAACGCTCGGACCTCCTCAACGCAGTACGCGAGTATGCGCGGGATAAGGTCGAGCGAATTCGGGATGCGGCCCGCATCCACGAAGGGCCGGCAAGTGAAGCGGTGGTTCGCCTTGCGGTTGGATACCTGGAGGTCTGGGACGCGGTCATGTGGGATTACATGGAAGCGGAGGCCGCCGGGGAAAATCCCGATGAATCAGAGGACGTAGCCATCACGCAGCTCATCGAGCGCGGCTACAAGGATGGCACCATTGACCCGGCAATCCCGAACGCATGGATCCAGCACACGATGTACGCCATGGTCTATTCGGCCTGGGACTACATTCGCGCCGGACATTCCCGTCACGAGGCGGCCAAGCTCTGTGAGGCATCGATCCGCAAGTTGATCACGCCGCCCTCGCACGTCACGCCGCCAACGACCCGATCGTCGGACCATCCATTCGGGTAGTTTCCCATTCAGGCTACGAGTCTCACGATCGTCGCCCGGTACAATATCCGGACATCAGCAGCGAGGCATTCACCGTACCGCACAAACTTCGGAGAGCCCTGTCCATCCATGTCGAGAATGTCCAACGCCGTCATCAATATCATCCTGCCCGTTGCCATCCTGCTCCTGTTGAGCGATGACAGCCGCCTCGGGCCGCTCCCCGCGCTGCTGCTCGCGGTGGGCATCCCGATGATCTACGGGATCTGGGAACTGGTTCGCTCACGGGCGGTCAATATCAGCTCCATCATGGGCATCGTCGGCGTGTTGCTCACCGGCGTCATCGCCGTCTTCGAGCTGGACACCGAACTCTTCGCCGTCAAGGAAGCCGCCATCCCGATCGGCTTCGCGGCGATCCTGCTGGTGAGCAACCGGATGCAGTTCCCGGTCGTCAAGCTGCTCTTCGACATGGTGCAGCGGCGCGATCACGTCGAATCGGCGGTTCGGGAGCAGGGGCAGGAAACCGCCTACCGGGCCCACATCGAGCGATCCGGCACGATCTGGGCGGGGATCATGCTCCTCTCCGGCGTCCTCAAGTTCATGCTTTCGAGCCTGATCATGACCGCCGACGCTGGCACCCGAGAGTTCAACACCCAGCTGGCGACCTACGAGCTCGTCCAGATCCCGACCACGATGATGTTGACCATGGTGCTGATCCTGTCGCTGATCTACTTCATCGCGAAGGGCACGGGTGCCCTTATCGGCCTGCAGCCCAGCGAGGTCCTGCGCGGCGGCGAGAAGATGGCTCGCGTCGGCTCCCGCTTCGCCCCCGTCCTCGCCCGCTTCCAGCGCTTCCACGCATAGAACCGGGTATTGTTCCGGCACTGACGACACGGGAACGGGGCGGACATGAAGTCCGCCCCGTTCCCAGTTTGCCGGTTTGTTACCGCTGACGCCTACACCTGGCTCCGCAGCCGCGGATCCAGCGCGTCCCGCAATCCGTCGCCCAACAGGTTGAAGCCCAAGACCGTGATCCCGATCGCGACACCTGGCACGACCGCCGCCCACGGCGCGAGCTGGAGCATCCCGTACGAGTCCGACACCATGGAGCCCCACGAAGGCGACGGCGGCCGGTTGCCCAGACCGAGATACGACAGCGACGCCTCGGTCAGCACCGCCGCCGCGAAGTTCAGCGAGGCGTGCACGATCAGCGGTGCGGTGATGTTCGGGAAGACATGACGCCGCAGGATCACCGGCGTCGTCGCGCCGACCGACACGGCCGACTCCACGTAGGTGGTTTGCCGCACCGACATCACCGACCCGCGCACAACGCGCATAAAGGTCGGCGCGTTCACCACACCGATCGCGATCATCACGTTCGCCAGGGAGTTCCCCAGCATCGTCATCAGCGCAATCGCCAGCAGGATCGTCGGGAAGGCGAACAGCACGTCCATCAGCAGCGAGATGACGCTGTCGATCACGCCGCCGAAATACCCCGCGACCATTCCCAGCACAACGCCGATCACCGCGGAGATGCCGACGGCGATCACGCCGACCTGGAACGAGATCCGCGCACCGTACAACAGGCGGCTGAGAATGTCGCGGCCGAACTGGTCCGTCCCGAAGATGTGATCCGCCGACGGCCCCATCAGCCGGTCGGCCGGGATCTGCTGGGTGGAGCCATACGGCGCGAACAGCGGGCCGACCGCGGCGATCAGCAGGAAGACCGCGACGATGATCACCCCGGCCAGCGCCAGCTTCTGCCGCAGCAGGATGCTCCACCAGCCTCGTCGCGCCTTTGGCTTCCGCGCGCCGGTCGCGGACGCAAGCCCGGTTTCGACCACCGCCTCATCGGTCGTCGTCACGTTGACGTCGCTCATAGTTCCCCTACCGTTGGCGCAGTCGCGGGTCGAGAACCGCGTACAGAATATCGACGATGAGACTGACGGTGACGAAGATCGCCGCCATCACCAGCGTCACGCTTTGGACAACCGGATAGTCGCGGTTCGCGATCGCCTCGTAGATATAGCGGCCGATGCCCGGCAGCGCGAAGATCTGCTCCACGATCACCGTTCCGCCGAGCAGCGCCGCTACCTGGATACCGGCGATGGTCAGGACCGGGATTCCCGCGTTCGGCATCACGTGCCGCAGGATCACCTTGCTCTGGGTCATGCCCTTCGCCCGCGCCACGCGGATGTAGTCCTGGTTCATCACCTCGAGCACTGCCGATCGGGTGAACCGCATCACCACCGCCATGAACGGCAACCCGAGGCTCAACGCCGGCAGGATCATTAGCTTCAGGTTCTGGACCGGGTCTTCCGTAAACGGCCGGTACCCAACGTTCGGGAGCCACTTGAGCTGGAACGAGAAAAGCAGCACCAGCAGCGTCGCGAGGAAGAAGTTCGGCACCGAGATGCCGGCCAGCGCCGTGACTGTCGTCAGGTAGTCGACCTTCGAGTTGCGCTTCACCGCAGCCAGCACGCCGAAGAAGAGCGCCGGAATCATCCCGATGATCGCCGCGAAAACCGTCAGCTGCGCCGTCACCGGGAGCCTTAGCCCCAATTCCTGGGTCAGCGGCCGACCGGTCCTCAACGACTTCCCGAGGTCGCCGGTGAGCACGTGGTACAGCCACCGGACGTACTGCTCCGGGTACGACTTGTCGAGCCCGTACGAGCGCCGAATGGCCTCGATCTGCTCCGGGGTCGACCGCCGGTCCGCCCCGAGCAGCACCGTGACGGGATCGCCCGGGATGAATCGCACGATGAGAAACGTCACCAGCGACACCCCGAGCAGCACCGGGATCATGAGCAGGACCCGGCGAAGAATGAATTTCAGCATCACAACGCGCCTATCTGCGGCATGAGAATCACAAACCTGTCTAGCCTACGAGAACCGTTGACCCGAATCCCATTGCGGCACCAACCCAACGCCCTTTGATGCCGTCATCCCGAGCCGTGAGCCCGCCGCAGCGGGCGAGCGTGTCGAGGGATCTTTGCTCCTGCCTGAAAGTGTTTATCCTCGCCAGCAAATTCCCTCCACGCACGGACTGCTGAGCGGTCCGCCTGGTCGGGATGACGACGTGGCACACGCCGCCAAGGATGGGAGGAGAAACTCCCTTACTCTTCGATCCACGTATCGCGGAGCGCCGCGAAGCTTCCGCTCAGGCTGTGCCGGAACCCCTTGACCGACGACTTCATCGCCTCATACGTATTCGACGTGTACAGCATGATCCACGGCACATCCTCGATAATCAGCTCCTGGATCTGCTGGTAGATCGCCTTCCGCGCCTCAGGGTCCTGCTCGAGGATCCCCTCCTCCAGCAGGCTGTCCATCTCCTCGCTGGAGTACCCGGCGGCATTCGTCACCCCGCCCGTTCCCAGCGTCTGGCCGAGGAAATCGTGCGGGTCGATATACCCGCCCGCGCCCATCACCGCAATATCGAAATCGCCACTGAAGTAGCGATCCAGATAGGTCGCGTTCTCCTCCGGCTCGATCTCCGACGAGATCCCCATCTGGTTCAGCTGCTCCTGCACCACCACCGACGTGCTGGAGAGGAAGTCGTACTGGCCCCAGGTGAGGACACCCGGCACCCAACCCTCCGGGAGCGCCATCTGCGAGATCGCCTCCGCCGCACCTTCCGGGTCCTCTTCCGGTGCTTCGCCCTCGTACCCGGCCCAGTAATCGCTCGGGTACACGCCATACAACGGCGTGCCAAAGCCGAGCACCGCCGTGTCGATGATTGGCTGGCGCTCGATACCCCGCGCGATGGCCCTCCGGAGCTCTCGGTTGTTCAACGGCTCTTCGCGCACGTTGAACACGATCCAGCGAAGGTTCGTCGCCTGGTCGCCCGTCAAGGTCAGCCCATCAGCCTCCTGCAGCGTCAGGATATCCTTGTGCGGCACCGCCTCGATCAGGTCAACCGTATCCGACACAAGCGCCGTCGTCCGGGCCGTATCGTCCGGGATGATATGCAGCTCGAGCGCGTCGAGATACGGACGCCCTTCCAGCCAGTAATCCGGGTTCTTCTCCAGCCGGACAACGGAGTTCGGGATGTACTCGACGAACCGGAA
>DATGPC010000053.1:0-8578 GCA_035305265.1 Thermomicrobiales bacterium
TGGAACACCGGTGGAGAGCGACGGGTCGTTGACCAGCGTGATCTCAACATCACGATCGGCGATAATCGCGACCCGGTTAGGGTCGTACTCGATTGGCGGCATCAACGTGATCGTCGTGCTGGCTACCGGCTCGCCTAGCCCATCCAACAAATGTGATTCGGGAAGATTGCCAGCCGCTTCCGGCGTCGCTTGCGGTGCCTCTCTAATGACAATCGTTCCCGAGAAGATCGCCGGATCATCACCTGATACGTCGCTATGGAAGGCGAAGCTCCCGCCGGGATGCTTGAGATTCCCCATGTCCGATTCACCGGGCGCGACCTCGAGCCGGATCAGGAGATCCGGGATGACCATGCTGTGAGTCGTCGTGCCATCGTTTCGGAGCACGATCTTTGCGGGAGCAGCAGGTGCGACGATCTCTTGCGGGGCGAAGCCTTCATCGGTCACGACGACATCGACGGTAGCCCACTCCGTAACATGCACGGCCTCGTCGATCAGCCACTGTCCGTCCTGCTGCACGAAGACCATATAGTCATACGAATAGTCCGGCGCATCGAATCCGGGCCGAACGATCGCACCAACCCGTCCATCGGGGAAGGTCTGCGCGTTGTCAACCTCAGGAACGACCGCTTCCTCACCAGGCATGTACATCATGGGCCTGAACGTCTGCGGTACGTCCGGGGTGCTCTCGAGTCCGAAGGCGTTCCTGCGCTTCCAGTAATCATCAGATGTCCAGCCGATCCCGCCCTCGGGATTGCCAGCGTTGATACACGCGACCAGTCCTTCCAAGGTACGGGTGATCTCGTCAACGGTTCCCGGATCGGCTGGCTCACCCCCTTCTGGCAGCATGCTCGCCTCGATCCCCGTTACGCCTTCATACGGACCTGGCGGCAGCTGGATGAGCGATTCATGCTTAGTCGGCCCTGTGGCGCTCACCCGCTCCATGCCATCCGCAGACGGTTCACATTGCGCAACGCGCGCCTCAGGACTTACCTGCATCGCGACCGGAAGCCGAACGGCGTCATCGCGCCCACCAGGCCCATTCATCAGCGCGACCCCGCCAAGGCCAAGCAGCATCGCGATGACCGCAGCCAAAGCCGCGTATCGCCTCGGTATCTGGTATCTCGTGGTCCCGCGATTCGGGACCGACAATGCTGGTTGCATGGCTGTATGCTCCTGCGCCGCGCGCAACGTCCGGTTACTCGCCGGACGGCGCCACGTCGCATGTGCGAGCGCATCCCTGTCTTGTCCGGAATGCAGCTCCGATGTCGCTGAAAATGACCGGACGCCCGTCCGCCCATGCGTCGCCGGCGTGCGCAGGGTCGTCGCGAATGTCCGGGTCGAGGAAGCGATGTCCTCCCATTCGGCCAGCTCGTCCCGGCATATCTCGCAGGAGCCGAGATGCGTGTGCACCCGCTCTCGGGTCTCCTGGTCGAGCGTGCCGTTCACGAAGGCCGGGAGGAGATCGCTGAGGTGGTCAGATTGGAGGAGGTCATGATGGGATCGATTGCTCATGGCGTCTTCGTCCCGAGCTGCTGACGCAGCGCCTTGCGGGCGTTGCTCAGCCGGCTCTTGATGGTGCCGAGCGGTACGTCGAGGACGCTCGCCAACTCTTCGTACGAAAGATCGTGCGCAAATGTGAGAATGAGGACTTCCTGATGCACCCTGGAGAGACGACGAATAGCCGCGAGCATCTCCGCCTCGGCGGCGTTCTCCATCGCGACTCGCTCGGGTGTCGGACCCGGGTCCGGATGGTTCATCAGGGCGTCATCGGTCGATGCGGGAAGACGCTTCCGGCGCAACAGGTCCAACAAACGCCGTCGGGCAATCGCAAACATCCAGCTCCGAGCCGTAGACCGGCCCGAGAACCGGCTGGCGCCCTTCCAAATGCCGAGCATCGCGTCCTGAATCGCCTCATCGATCACGCCGCGATCCCGGGTAAAGAGGGCCAGGTAGGCGACGAGGGATGCCTGATGCCGTTCGTAGAGCACGGCAAGCGCTTCTTCATCTTCGTGCGCGATACGTGCGACGAGGGTTTCGTCATCCACCGAGATGGTCTCCATTCCCTCGTCACTCCTCACCCATTCGATATACCCCTCACCCTCTTCGTCGCGGGCAAAGAACATTAGGTTCACTTAAGCCACAAATGCCCGTTGCCGTTTCCGGCAACGGGCATTTGTGTCGATTGTGGTTCTGGGTTATTGCTGCCGAAGATGAGCGACGGTCGCTCCATCACCACCTTCAGACGCGCCTGCGCTCTCTGCCTTGGCCACGACAGGACTATCGCGCAGCATCTCGCGGACAACGTTCCGGAGCGCGCCAGTGCCCTTCCCGTGGATGATGCGGACGAACGGCATCCCCATCAGGTAGGCATCGTTCAGGTATCCCTCGACGACCGTACCGATCTCCTCGACCCGCTTTCCGCGCAGATCCAGCTCGACCGGCACTGGCGCCATGGTGGCCTGCATATCACGCGCCAGTCCGGCGGAGGTTCGGCCCTTTGGCGCCTTGGCCTTGCCGAGTCGCTCCAGCCCGGACAGGGGCTGACGGACCTTGAGCGATCCCATCTGGATCTCGGCCTCGTTCCCGTCCAGCGACAGCACCTCGCCTTCCTCGCCGAACGCGAGGATGCGGACCCTGTCCCCCTTGCGGATTTGAGAGCTCTCGAGCGGAGCCTGCCGCACCGTTGGTTGCTTCTTTCGCTCGACGGTGCGGACGGTCTCTTCGGCCGCCTTCAGTTCCTGGTTGACACGTCGTCGCTCAGGGAGCGTCGAAGCAGCGGCCGCGCGGCTCTGGCGCTCGATCTCGCGCACTAACTGACGGGCTTCGGCCAGCTCCTCCTGCACCTCGGCGATCGCCTCCTGGCGGGCATCGCGCTTGATCGACTCTGCCTCCCGCAGCGCTCGAGCCGCTCGCAGGCGGAGCTCCCTCGCCTCCTCCTCGGTCTGCCTCGCCCGCTCCAGCTCGCGAGTGATATCGTCCCGGCGGGTCCGGATGTCGTCGATGAGCTGCTGGGCGTCTTCGTCACCAGGATCGAGCAGCGACGTCGCTTCCTCGATGATGTGCTTCGGCATCCCGAGCCGGGACGCGATCGACAGGGCGTTCGAGCGCCCGGGAATACCGATCATCAATCGATACGTCGGCCGGAGGGACTTGACGTCAAACTCCACGCTGGCGTTCTCGACACCGGGCGTCGCGTAGGCGTACGCCTTGACCTCGGAGTAGTGCGTAGTCGCGATCACCATCGCCCGCTTTCGCAGGAGAGCGGAGATGATCGCCCGCGCGAGCGCGGACCCTTCTTGCGGATCTGTCCCTGCGCCGACCTCGTCGAGCAGGACCAGGCTGTCCGATCTGACATGATCGAGCATCGACACGATGTTTCGCATATGCGAGGAGAACGTCGAGAGACTCTGCTCGATGCTCTGTTCATCCCCGATGTCGACGAAAACGGACGGGAAGACGCTCACAACGGACGTATCGTTGGCCGGGATGAAGAGGCCGGTCTGCGCCATGAGCGTCAGCAGCCCCACGGTCTTGAGCGCGACAGTCTTGCCGCCGGTGTTCGGGCCGGTAATGAGGAGGACGCGGAACTTCTCGCCGATCTCGATATCCGTCGGGACCACTTGTGCCGGATCGATCAGCGGGTGTCGCGCCTGGTCCAGGCGGATGTAGTGCGTCGGATGACCGGTGTCTGTATCCCTCACCTTACGGCCCGTTGCGGGGCGATAAAGCGTTGGCCGGGTGGCCTGCATCCGATCGGCCAGGCGTGCCTTTGCAAGCGCGAGATCGATCGCGGCGATGGCCTCGATCATCCGGTCAAGCGCAGGCTTCTGGTCGGCGACCCTGGCGCTGAGCTCGTCAAGGATGCGGTCAACCTCCCGCTGCTCCTGGACCTGCTCCTCGCGCCACTTGTTGTTGAGCTCGACGACCTCGAACGGCTCGATGTAGACCGTCTGGCCACTGGCCGAGGTGTCGTGCACCAGGCCCTTGATCGCACCGCGGGCATCGGCCCGGACGGGGATAACGTACCTGCCATCCCGGACGGTAATGATGTTTTCCTGCAGATAACTGGCGTACCGTCCCGACAGAAAACCTTGTAATCGATCGTGTAACCGGCTGTGGGCAACCCGGATCGCCTTCCGGATCCGCGCCAGCTCCGGGCTCGCGTTGTCGAGCACATCGCCGCGCGGGCCGATCGATCGGTTGAGATCCGTCTCCAGCGGCGAGAAGTTCTCGATAGATTCCGCGAACTCCCGCAGGTTCGGGTACTTCTCGCCCGAATCCGGCAAACGCTGGAAGACCCGGCGGAGCTCCCGACCAGCGCGGAGGGTATCCATGATGAGCAGGAACTCGGCTGGCTGGAGCCGGAAGCCCTTCTCCGCCCGGGCGAGATATTGCCGGATGTCGCGAGCTCCGCCAACCGTGAGATCGGGAAACTGGATCGACAGCGAGACGGCCTCGGCGGTGACATCCAGCAGGTATCGAACCTGTTGCGGATCACCGGACGGACCGATCTCCAATGCGCGCTCGGCGGCGACGCTGTATTGGCAGAGAGAAGCAAGCTGGCGCAGGACCTGATCGAGCTCCAGCTTTTTGACGGCGTGATGTGATGCCATAGTGAAAAGACCTGGGTGGATAGCGGGGCGTTCGGGCTTATCGAACGTATTGTTCGCCCCGGACGAATCAAACGTGCACCTTTACGTTGACACGAACACTTGTTCTTACTTATACTCGGGGTGTGATCAAGCCGTGAGCCGCCCCCGCCGGGCTCCGACGAAACGAGGACGCACCATGAAGAAGCTCTCAGCGCGCCAACAAGCCATCCTGGATTTCATCGGCGCCTTCCTGGATGAGAATGACTACCCGCCAACGATCCGGGACATCCAGCACGAGTTGGGGATCTCCTCCACCAGCGTCGTGGACTACAACCTAAAGGTACTCGAAGAGCGCAACCTCATCCGCCGAAACCGCAACATCTCGCGTGGCATCGAGCTCGTCGGCCGCGAGGCCGCCCGCTCCGGCACCGTCAGCGTCCCGCTGGTCGGCCAGATTGCCGCCGGTCAGCCGATTCCTGTGCCGGAAGCCTTCGCCGAGCATGACGTTGCGAACATGATCGAAGTGAGCCGGAATCTCGCGCCGAATAGCGGCGATGGCCTCTTCGCACTGAAGGTCAAGGGAAACTCGATGATCGACGCCATGATCTGCGACGGCGACATCGTGATCCTCAAGGCCCAGCAAACCTGCGAGAACGGCGATACCGTTGCCGTCTGGCTCGAGCAGGAACGCGAGACCACCCTCAAGAAGTTCTATCTCGAGGATGGTAATCGCGTTCGCCTCCAGCCGCAGAACGTGACCATGGACCCGATCTACACCGACGCGAACAACGTCCAGGTTCAGGGCCGCCTGGTGACTGTCCTCCGGCACGTGAACTAATCCCGCTCGGTCACGTACCGATTTCGCGAACGATGGCGATTCTCGTATACTCGAGAGTCGCCATTTTCCATTGTGGACGGCGAATCATCGTTTTCGAACCCTGACGAGGTAGCCTCTTGTTCTCCATGATCCTCACCGGTATCGGCCTCGCGTCCGGCGCCGGGCTCAACGCCTACCTGCCGCTCCTGGTGCTCGCGCTGGCCGATCGGTTCACCGACGTGATCGATCTTGGCACGCCGTGGAACATCCTCTCCTCGTTCTGGGGGCTGGTGATCCTCTTGCTGATCCTCCCCCTTGAACTGATTGCGGACAAGATCCCCCGGGTCGACCAGGTGAGCGACCTTTTACACACCGCAATTCGCCCTGGTGCCGGCGCTGTCGCGTTCATGGCCGTCTCCAGCCAGGTCGACGATTTCCAGATGGTGATCGCCTTCATCCTCGGCCTGGTTATTGCCGGGGCGGTTCATTGGCTGAAGGCATCTGTTCGGCCGCAGATCACGGAGACCACGAAGGGTATCGGCAATCCGCTGATCAGCCTTCTGGAGGACGGCTTGGCAGTCCTCTTCGCGATCCTCGCTGTCTTCCTTCCCATCAGCATCATCGCGGTTGTGCCGCTCGGGCTCCTGCTTCTCTACCGGACCTACCGCCAGTTCAAGACTGGCGAAACGCGAATGATGTCCTTGTTCAATCCGTCGGCCAAAACGCCCCTGAAGGGTTGACACGATCCGACTAAAGGTTATAGACTAACCCCAGTTCAACATTATGGGGTGACCAATGCCAGTCCAGTTTAAGGATTACTACAGTGTCCTGGGAATTCCCCGGACCGCAACGGAATCTGAAATCAAGGCCGCGTTCCGCAAGAAGGCGCGCGAGCTCCACCCGGACCTGAATCGCGACGATCCGAACGCCGAGGAGCGCTTCAAGGAGGTTAACGAGGCATACGAGGTGCTCGCCGACGCCGAGAAACGCCGGATGTACGACCGCTTCGGCCAGGATTGGCAGCGATATCGGGACGCCGGTATCGATCCTGACGATATGGGCACGAGTACGTCGTCCGGCAGCCGTCGCCGAACCACGACCGACGATGACTTCGAGCGATGGTTCACCGGCACAGGCGCCTCCTCACAGACCAGCGGCTCGTGGGAGTGGAGCGAGAGGGACGGCTTCCGCGAAACCGGCGGCCGGTTCTCCGACTTCTTCAACCTTCTCTTCGGGAACGATGGGGCCGGTACCGCCAACCGGAGCCGCTTCAACCGGCCTCGACCCATGCGGGGCGATGACCTCGAAGTAGAAGCCCGGATCTCGATGAACGAGGCGTTCGAGGGCACGACGCGCAAGCTCACGCTCCAAACGCCCGCGCAGTGTGAGACCTGCGGCGGCACCGGGATCGCGCGTGGCGCCATGTGCCCGACTTGTGACGGTACCGGCCAGGTGACGAAGACGCGAACGCTCGAGGTCAAGATCCCGAAGGGCGTCCGCACCGGTCAGCGCGTGCGCATCGCCGGTCAGGGAGGCCGTGGGGTCAACGGCGGCCCGAACGGCGACGTCTACCTGCTGATCCAGGTTGAGGATGACGGGCGGTTCACGCCTGAAGGCAAGAACCTGCGCTCGACGGTGGATGTGCCGCTGTACACAGCAATCCTCGGCGGCGAGACGGTCGTCCAGACACCGACGGGACGCGTCGCGCTGACCATCCCTGCAGGTACGCAGAACGGCCGCGTGTTCCGGTTGCGCGGCAAGGGCTTGCCGGGCAGCGGTCCGGATTCCACGCCCGGTGACCTCCTCGTGACCGCGAACATCGTCCTGCCGACGAACCTGACCGATGAGGAGAAGCGCCTCTTCACGCAGTTGAAGAATCTGCGACAATAGCAGCGGCATCGAGCCGTTGTTGCGTCCCGACCACGATCTACACAAGCAAGCGGCTCGACTGAGAAATCCAGGAGTGACAGATGGCCGGGGCGACCCGGCCATTCCTGTGTAGTGACGAGGAAGGGGCAGCTTATGCCAGCAACGGTAATCATGGGCGGACAATGGGGGGACGAAGGCAAGGGCAAGCTGACCGATGCTCTCGCGTCAACGGCGGCGATGGTCGTCCGGGCGAACGGGGGCAGCAATGCCGGGCACACGGTAAAGACCGATCAGGGAACGTTCAAGCTCCACCTCGTGCCATCCGGCATCCTCAATGACGCGGTCACCTGCGTCATCGGCGCCGGCGTCGTGATCGACCTCGAGACGCTTGTCCAGGAGCTTGACGAGCTCGCGTCGCGCGGGATCGACACCAGTAACCTCCGCATTTCTGACCGGGCGCATCTCGTGCTCCCCTATCACCCGAAGCTGGACCAGCTCGAGGAATCCCGTCGCGAAGGCGACGAGATCGGCACGACCCTTCGCGGGAATGGCCCCGCCTATGCCGACAAGGTCTCGCGGCATGGCCTTCGCGTCTGCGACCTGACCGACGCGTCGAATCTCCGGCGCAAGCTTGCCGTCGAGATTGACGCGAAGAATCGCCTCTTCGACCGTTTCTACAACGCCCCTCCGGTCGATTTCGACGACCTCTACCAGAACCTGTCGGATTGGGGTGAGCGCCTCGCGCCGTTCATTACGCCGACCGAAGTCCTTGTCCAGGATGCGATCTCGGATGGCAAGCAGGTCATCGTCGAGTGCGCGCAGGGCGCCATGCTGGACATCGATTACGGGACCTATCCATATGTGACGTCGTCCTCTCCGACCGCTGCCGGCGCGTGCCAGGGAGCCGGCGTCGCCCCGACGCAGGTCGATCGGGTCCTCGGCGTCTACAAGGCATACAGCACGCGCGTCGGTGCCGGTCCGATGCCGACCGAACTGAATGATGACACCGGAGAGCTGATCCGCCGCCGCGGCAACGAGTACGGCACCACGACCGGCCGCCCCCGACGTACCGGCTGGTTCGATGGCGTCGCAGCGAGACAGTCTGGCCGGCTCAACGGCGTGACAGAGATCGCGGTGACGTTGCTGGACGTGCTCGACGCATTCGACGAGATCAAGATCGCTACCGGGTACAAGACACCGTCAGGCGACCTGACACACGTCCCCGCCTTGCTCGATCGCCTGGAAGATGCAACAGCCGTTTGGGAGTCGCTTCCGGGCTGGAACAGCGACACGACGTCTG
>DATGPC010000054.1:0-6525 GCA_035305265.1 Thermomicrobiales bacterium
GAACATCGGCGCGATCGCTGGAGCAGGCGTCGAGGCGCATCTTCACCAACATATTGTCCCGCGTTGGCAGGGAGACGCGAACTTCATGCCGATCCTCGCCAGCACGATGACGATTCCCGAGCTAATCCCGGTGACATATGCCAAGCTTCGGGCCGAGATCGCGCGCGAGCTCACTGGCAGCAACGTTGTGCGGTTCGTGCTCCTCGATTCAGGGAGCGAACGGGTGCTGCTACATAACGGAAAAGTCCCCGAAGCGGCCGCGAATCCGGATCAGCAAGCTATACAGGCAATCGTTTCCTCCCTGCCACCTCACCTAAACGACGTCACGCTCACCGGGTGGGCCGGGCTGGACTCCGCCGCCATGGTGGCGCCAGACGACATCGTGCTTTCTCTCACCGCCACATTCCCTGATAGCGTTCCTGTCCCCTGGCAACTCGTCGAAACCAGCGACGATTCGATCGATCCTGCGGCCCGGGAGATCATCCAGCGAGCGATCGCGCAACGTGCCCCCGCGAGATAAGGACTTCCCCCTATACTTGCCGCATGCTGTCGCCAGAATCCCTGGCGGCACGGGACGCATCATCACCCAGGAGAGACAGTGAACCCCGGAGCGATCCAGCAGCACCTGCGGGCGCCGACAGGCGAAGAGCTCGCCCGGCTTCATTCCATCGCCTACGTCGCGCTGCAACGGCTCGCGGATGCCCTCCTGCAGCCAATGACGCTGCTGGCAGCCGTCGTCTGGCTGCTGAATGGCTCGTTCGAGGACGTCGCCGTCATCACGGTCGTCGCATCGTCCTCGTATGCCTTCGGCAGCGTCATCATGCCCTACGTGCTTTCCTTCGTGGACGACATCCGTCTGGTCTTGTTGGGCGCCAGCTCGGTTCGAGCTGCGGCTGCCGCGATGATCGTGGTCCTTGGATGGCGTGCGCGCAGTATCGAGCCTGGTGATTTTGTCTCGCTCCTGGTGATCGCGATCCTCTTCTACCAGGTCAGCTCGGCGATCAATGTGTCCCGCAACCCGCGCTCGACGATCGCGGATGAGGACGCGCCCACGTCCCTCACCTCCCGCCAGGTTGCTGGTGCCTTGGCCGCGATCATCGGCGGGTTGGCAGCGTGGCAAACGCTATCCAACAACGATCTTGGCTTCCCCGCGAACGCTGGCTGGATCATCGCCCTTGGCGGCATGGCGGCCATCGCGTCCCTCTGGTTCCAGGTCACCGCCCCCGTCCGGCGTGTGGACCTGCTCTACAAGCCACCTGTCGCGACACGTCTCGAAGTCATCCGTGTCCTGCAGCAACCGGCCATGCGCCGATACCTTTACGTCCGACTGCTGTTCGGGCTGGCAACGCTTGCCGACCCCTTCCTCATCATCTTTGGGCTCATGCACATGGACCTCGACATCGGGTACGTCGGGGCAATCATGCTCGTCATCGTGCTGGCACAGGTGACCGGCGGAGTCGTCTGGACGTTCTTCCGCGAGTATCGGGGCACGCGCCGCTCGATCCAGCTTGCCGCCCTCCTTCGCCTCGCCGGCATCGCGCTCGCGATCGGCGTTCCCTTCATTGCCGACTCCGGATGGTACGCGGACCGCTTCGATTCTCCCGCCGTTGGCTCGTGGGCGTTCGTCAGCGTCTTCTTTGTCCTCGGGGTCGCACAGGGAACGTATATCCGCAACGAGCAACCCTACGCCCTTCGCAGGATGCAGGACATCTCGCTGTACCCGGCGACGAGTCTCCTGTTGAACGGCACCCTGGTCATCACCGCCTTCGCCGCCTTCCTCGGTGCCGCCATCATCCGCGCATCATCGATCGAAACGCTGCTCCTTGTTGCCGCCGGGCTGGCGCTTATCGCGCTGATGAGCACAACTGCCCTCCATGGCCGTCGACGACGATTGCGGCGCCGCTTCCTCGAGCCGGAGCTGCGCGGCCGCCGGAAGCCGATCCGGCGACGCCCGAAGCGCCGCAAACGACGAAGATAGGCGAGAATGGCCGCAGCCCTCTTTCGGGAACGGACGCATGAGAAAGGGAACTATGGCCTACGAGACATTTGAGCTTGAACGATGGATGACCACCTGGGAACTGGACGTGGACTGTGACATCGCGGAGAGCGGCATCCTGCCGCTGTCGATCGCGGATGTCATGACGCTCATTTCCCCGGAGGCACGTGAGTCGCTCCAGCGTGACCTGATGGAGTTGCCGCTCTCATACAGCGAAGCGAGGGGAACGAAAGCGCTTCGCGAGATCCTCGCATCGACCTATGCAAGGGCGACCACCGATGACGTCCTCGTCACGACAGGCGCGATCGAAGCCAACTTCCTGTTGTTCAACACCTTGCTCGAGCCGGGCGACCATGTCATTGCCGTATCACCCGCCTACCAGCAGCTGCATAGCGTCCCCAGGGCGCTCGGCGCGGAGGTCGACCTCTGGTCCGTCGTGTCCGAGAACGGGTTCGCTTACGATCTCGATGCCCTTGAGTCGCTCGTTCGCGACGACACGAAGCTGATCGTCATCAACACGCCGCACAATCCGACCGGCGCGATGCTGAACGACGCCCAGCTTGACCGGGTTGTCCAGATCGCCGAACGCGTTGGCGCCTGGGTCCTTTCCGACGAGGCGTATCGCTGGCTGGAGATCCCGGGTGGCGAGGCGCTTCCCGCACCGCTTCACGACCGATTCGACCGTGCGATCTCGGTCGGCACGGTCTCGAAACCGTTCGGAGTGCCCGGCCTGCGCATCGGCTGGTTCGTCGCGAATCAGGAAATCGCGCAAAAGGCGTGGGGCGTCCGCGACTATGTATCCCTCAGCCCCGCCAGGCTTAGCGACCGCGTCACGCAGACAATCATCGCTGAACGCGCTACCTTCTTCGAACGCAACGCGAAGATCATCTCCGAGAACATGGCGACGGCAAACGAATGGTTCTCCGAGAACAGGGACCTCGTCTCATGGACGCCACCGCGCGGTGGGCTGCTTGCGATGATGAAGTACAACCTCGACATCCCGTCACGAGAGCTTGCGGACCGCCTCGCCGGCGAGCGCGGCGTCATGCTGGCGCCTGGCTCGGCCTTCGGTATCGAGCATCACCTGAGAATCGGCATCGGCCAGCGCCCCGACATCTTCCGCGAGGGACTGCGTCGAACAGCGGAGCTGTTCCGGGAAGTAGAGTCCACCCACGGACTACGAGCCGCCCTCGCGTAAACAGCACCCATTGAACGGAAAGAAAGGGCGGACCACATTCTGTGGTCCGCCCTTTGGGCATCCTGTGATCTCCCGTGGAGCACTACATCGGGCGGTCGCCAGTATCCTCGTCGTAAACGACCACGGTGCGGCTCTGCTCGCGAAGGAACAGCGAAGGGTAGTATGGGCCAAGAGCACCCTTGCCCGACGAACCGGATCCCTTCCAGCCGCTGAACGGCTGGCTGCCGGGCCAGGCACCGGTCGTCGAGCCACCCTTCCGGTTGGCGTACACGACGCCAGCCTCGATACCGTCGAAGAACTGCTGGATCTCGTCCTTGTCCTCCGTGAAGATACCGGCGGTCAACCCATACTCGACGTCGTTCGACTCCGCGATCGCGTGCTCGAGCGAATCAACCTTCCCGACAGCAATGAACGGCATGAAGTACTCGCGCTTGAACGCTTCGTGATCGAGTGGCAGGTCACCGACGATGGTCGGGGCGACGAAGGTGCCCTTCGCCAACTCACCCTCCGTCAGGCGCTCTCCGCCAAACAGGATCGTGCCACCGGCGTCCTTCACCTTCTGGACGGCCTCCTCGAACCGCTTCACCGTGCCCTCGTCGATCACGGGACCAACGAAGACATCCTTGTCGGTCGGGTCGCCGACCTTCAGCTCGCCGGCGCGCTTCACCAGCCGCTCGACAAACTCGTCGTAGACCTCCGCCTCGATGTAGGCGCGGGAGCAGGCCGAGCACTTCTGCCCGGAGAAACCGAACGCCGAGCGCGCGACACCCTCGACCGCCTTGTCCATATCGGCGTTCTTTGTCACGATCGTCGGGTTCTTGCCACCCATCTCGGTAATGATCGGCTTCGGATAGACCGTGCTGAAGGAGTTGTACAGCTCCATGCCGGTCTCCTTGGACCCGGTAAAGACGACGCCGTCCGTCATCGGGTGATGGACGAGGTAGTTGCCGACCTCCTCACCGCCACCGGTGACGAACTGCAGCGCCCCGGCCGGAAGACCGCTGTCGAGGATCGTCCGGGCAAGGAAATAGCCGGAAAGCGCCGTCGCGGACGCCGGCTTGAACACCACTGTGTTGCCGGTCACGAGCGCGCCACCGATCGGGCCAGCAGCCAGCGCATGCGGGAAATTGAACGGTGCCATGATCCCGAATACGCCAAACGGCCGCAGCACGGAGACGTTCCGCTCGCGCGGGTCCTCGCTCCGCATCTTCTTCTCGTAGTAGTTGTTGTCCTCATAGACGTCGGCGTAATAGTCGAGCAGGTCAGCGCCCTCCTCGATCTCGCCGATCGCCTCCGTGCGTGACTTGCCGCACTCATGAATCATGAGGGACGCCAGCTTGAACTTGCGCTCCCGGATCTTCCTCGCCGCCGCGCGAACGAACCCGACACGCTCCTCAGGGGCCAACGCCGCCCACTCCGGCTGGTACGCCTTCGCCGCCGCCAGGGCGTCGTCGACGTCCTTCTTCGTTCCCTTCGTGAACCGGCCAAGGACCAGCTCCGTATTCGCCGGAGCGATCACATCGAACTGCGTCTCGCCGTGCCGGTCCTCCCCGTTGATGATCATCGGGTAGGACGTACCGAAGTCCTTTTCGATCTCGACGAGCATCTCGTCGAAACGTCCCTGCATCGCCTCGATTTCCTCGGGCGTTGAGGTGTAGGTAATCTTGGGTTCTGCTGTCGTCATCCTTCGCTCTCCATATCCATGTAATCACCGTGGATTTCGGTGATTTCGACCTTGTTACCGAACGGGTCGCGGAACGAGAACCGCGGCCGGTTGTGGATGGGTGGTTCCTCACCGATCTCGATACCGTCGCGAACAAGCGCCTCGCGTATCTCGTCCAAATCCGTCACGACGAGGCAGAAGTGCTGTCCATTCAGGTTCGGCTCGAAGTCATCGTGCGCCAGGACATGCAGCTCGTCGCCATCATCGCTGACCGAGAACCAGACGATGCGCTGGCGATCGAGCCTCGGCGGCACGGGCTTCTCCGCGAGCCCCAGGACGCCGCCGTAGAACCGTCGCGCTTCGTCGTTGGCGCCAGCCGGCATCGGGATCGTCGTATGCTGAAGCCGAAAGATACCCATGGTGAGTTGCATCCCGTAATTATCGCGCCGATCCCTCGCGAACCCGACGCACGATCCCGGCGAGCCGCCGGGCGATTGCAGGTGTTTTGCCCACGGTACCATCCTCGAGGAAACCGGTCACGCGGTCATCCCGGTACGGTTGCGGCGAGGGAATGTTCTCGCGCACGAAGCCTTGGGCCACCACCTGCCATGAAGCCAATTCGCCTGACAACACCACATCAGCAAGCTGGATACCGCCCCTGATCGTCAGGTTGGCGCGGTCCGGGCTCCGCGCATCGATGACACCACTCGCGTCGATCCCCATGACCATCTGGTCTCCAAGAAAACGGATATCTCGATGGTCCGGGCGCAGCGCGATGAGCTCCACACCGGTATCTCCACGTTCGCCGGCGATTTTCAGCGATGCCCACTCGGGAGACGCGAGGAAAGCCTCCAGCGCATCCTTTGCCGATCGACTGCCCCGCATCACGTTCTCGATCCGCGCGGAGACGGCGACGATGGCGCCGTCATCCTGCGGCACCATGCAGACCTCCACCGGCATTCCCCAGCCCGTCCGCCACCGTTCACACACGAGGCGCCCGCCGACCGTCCCGTGGAAAATCGTTCTCGCGAAATGGATCTGATTCTCTGGCCCGTAATCCGGCCGCAACCGCACCTTCAGCGGGATACGGGGATCAGCTCCCTCGCACAGAACCATGATCCCGGCCGTGATGCGACGATCGTCTCGCTCCGACGTGAGTGTGATCGTGCCGTCCGGGTGCGGAACCGCCTGCCCTTCGATGAAGTCGTCGATGAACGTCGCGCCGGCCGCCATCGCCCGCCTCATCGCCCACTGTTCGAGCGTTGCGCGTCGGTAGATGCGCTGGCCGGCCACCGGAACGACATCGCCCGATCCGAACCGGTCGCCAGGCTGCCGGATTTCCGTAACCGACGTGCCCAGAGGCGCCTCGTCACCAAAGGCGCGTTCGACAAGAGGCTCATCGACGATCCCCCCGTCCACATGTGGTGACCGGGTACGACCGATGCCGGGAACCAGGACGACCGAGCGGCCGCCGCCAGCAAGGCGAACGGCCGCTGCGGTCGCGCCGAGTCCCGACCCGACGATCACGATATCGGCGACGATCTCGCTCATCTCAGCCCTTCAGCTCCGCGATCAGGGCCGGAACGATGTCGAACAGGTCGCCGACGATCCCGAAGTCAGCCATCTGGAAGATGGGCGCGTTCGGGTCCTTGTTGATCGCGACGATGT
>DATGPC010000055.1:0-5034 GCA_035305265.1 Thermomicrobiales bacterium
GAAGATGGCGGGCTCGCCCACCTGCGCGAAGAGCTGGTGCAGGTCGCGGCGGTCGCTGTACAGATGCTGGAGAAGCTGGACTCGGGCCAGTATGTTCCCGGAGAAGCAAGGAAGCTCGAAAGCAAGGCATGAAAAGGGAGGACGCTTGCCCTCCCTTTCCGTCATCCAGGAACGCCGCCCAGGCTGAGCGTTACGGCATTGACGTCCTGACGGCGGTACCCGAAACGCTCACCATCAGCATGTTCCCCGTGCTAACGGTCTCGTAATCGATGTCCACGCCGACAATCGCGTTGGCGCCAAGGTTCGCTGCCTGCTCCTCCATCTCGCGCATCGCGATCAGTCGGGCTTTTTGTAGCTCTTGCTCGTATGCGCCGGAACGACCGCCCACGATGTCGCGGAAGCCGGCGAAGATGTCTTTCATGATGTTGGCACCAAGGATTGCCTCGCCCGTGACGATACCCAGGTAATCGGCGATGGGGCGTCCTTCGATCACGTTCGTCGTTGTCACGATCATCGTACTTCTCCTCGAAAGTGGACTCGGGGACCGATCTCCGCTGTATCGATTGTAGGATCGTGGCTGGCGGCATGTGTTACGAGAACATGACCATTCGGGTACTATCTCCACCATGACGACGATTGATGCCCCCATACCCGAGCCGCCGGCTCGACCGATCGACGCGCACGTCCATCTCTTTCCGCCAGAGCTCATTGCCCGGCGAGACGATCTTGTCGCGAGGGACCCCTGGTTCGGTGAGGCGTTTGCGTCGCCTCGCGCGAAGATGATCGGGGAGGATGAGTTGCTGGGGAGCATGGATCGGGCGGGGTTCGCCATGTCGGTCGCTGTTGGGTGGCCCTGGCGCGACCAGGGGCTCTGCCGCGAGCACAACGCGTACCTGGCGGACGTCCACCGGCGGTACCCCGACCGGATTGCCTGGCTGGGTATCGTGAACCCGGTGCTGATGGACGCGTCCGGCGAGATCGCGCGGTGTGTGAACGGCGGCGCTTCAGGGATCGGGGAAGTCAACGCAGACGGGCAAGCGTTCGATTGGGCCGAGCCATCGATGCTTGCGTACGCGATGGAAGCCATCCAGTCATGCGATGTCCCGATCATGATTCACACAAGCGAACCAATAGGCCATTCATACCCTGGGAAGGGCACGGCGACACCTGAACGGCTCGTCAAGACGCTGGAAGCGTTTCCCGACGTGCGTTTCGTGATGGCGCATTGGGGCGGCGGCCTGCCATTCTACGAGCTGATGCCCGAGATCAGGGCGCTGACCCGGAACGTGACGTATGATACGGCCGCGTCGACGTATCTCTACGACTTCTCGATCTTCCCGGCGTTGGAGCGCATCATCGGAGCGGACCGGATCCTGTTCGGCAGCGATTACCCGGTGCTTGCGCAGAAGCGGTTCCTTAACCGGGTGCTGGCCTCCGGGATTCCAGAGGAAGCGCTGCCGGATGTTCTCGCGGGCAATGCCGCACGTGTCTATGGAATAGGGAGCAGGGTGGGCGGATGATTGCCGGGCTGATCGGGACGATTCATCGGGCAGAGCAGGACGCTGTGCTCGTCAACGTGAACAATGTGCTGTATCGCGTGTTCACGACCGGCCGAGTGGTGTCGGCAGCGGCATCGCTCGAGGGCGAGCAGGAGTTCCATACGCACCTGATCGTGCGTGAGGACGCCCAGCTTCTCTATGGATTCCTGACACCGGCCGATCTTCAATGGTTCCAGATCCTGATTTCGGTGAACGGTGTCGGGCCACGCCTCGCGCTCGCGGTGCTGACCCGGTTCTCCGCGGATGAGCTGCTCAGCGTCATCTCTAGCGAGCAGATCGACTTGCTGACGACCGTGGCCGGGGTTGGCAAGCGGACGGCGTCGCGGATCATTCTCGATCTGCGCGGAAAGCTGCCGGAGAATCTCGACACGGCCGTGGTCAATGCCAGCGCGACGAATGCCGACGCGATCGAGGCGCTGCAGGCGCTTGGGTACACGATGTCCGAAGCGCGAAACGCGCTTGGCAAGCTGACGCTCGACGAAGGTGCTACGGTCGAGGACCAAATCGTCGCGGCGCTGCGTGAGCTCAGCTCCACGTAATCGGCTCACGCCATAAACGCAGAAGCCGGCCACACGGGCCGGCTTCTGGGGTATTGCGCATCCCTGTCGAGATCAGTAATCGTTGCCGTTCATTCTTCGTTCGATCGACTTTGCGTGACCTGTCAGGCCCTCGGCGCGCGCGATGCGCATGGTGGCCGGTCCGAGGGCGTCGATTGCCTTCTCGTTGCCGGCTGCGACCGAGATGATCTTCTGGAAATCGCCCACATTTGTGGGTGATGAATACCGCGCGGTCCCGCCCGTTGGCATGACGTGGCTGGGTCCCGCCGTGTAGTCACCAAGCGCCTCCGGACTCGCCTCGCCGACGAAGATGCCGCCGGCATTCCGTACCTTGGGAACGAGCGACCAGGCGTCCGAGACGAGCAGGCACATGTGTTCCGGCGCGTAGGCGTTGGCGCACTCGACTGCGTCTTCGAGCGTATCGACGACCGCGATCACGCCGTTGTTGATCAGCGAGGCGCGGATGATGTCCTCGCGATCCAGCTCCGAGGCCTGGCGATCGAGCTCGTCGACCACGGCGTCGGCGAGATTCGCGCTCGTGGTGACCAGGATCGCGGATGCGACTGGATCGTGTTCCGCCTGGGCAATGAGGTCCGCGGCGACCAACTCGACGCTTGCGGTGTCGTCCGCGACGACAAGCGTTTCGGTCGGACCGGCAATTTGGTCGATCGCGACGGTGCCGGAGACATGTTGCTTCGCGAGCGCGACGAAGAGCCCGCCCGGTCCGCAGATCTTGTCGACCTGGGGGACAGACTCCGTCCCGTAGGCGAGCGCGGCGATGGCTTGTGCGCCGCCGATGGCGAAGACCCGGTCAACGTTGGCGATGGCTGCGGCGGCAAGGATGACGTCGGAGATTCCTTCGTCTCCGCGAGGTGGCGCCGCGATGATGACCTCTTCGACGCCGGCAACCCGGGCCGGGATCGCCGTCATCAGCAAGGAGGAGGGCAGGGCCGCCGAACCGCCGGGGGTGTAGATGCCGACGCGCTGGAGCGGCCGGATCAGCTGGCCGAAGATGCCAAACTCCTCCGTGTCGATCCATGACTGGCGCACCTGCGTCTGGTGGAATGCACGGATCCGCTCGGCGGCCAGCTCCAGCGCCTCACGCAGCCCTGCGTCAATCGTGGCCAGGGCGCGGTCCCATTCGGCTCGTGGAACCTCGATCGTCTCCAACGAACGATTGTCGAAGAGCTCGGTATACCTCCGGACCGCAACGTCGCCGTCCTTGCGGACGTCAGCGCAGACCTGCTCGACGACCTCGTGCGCGGTCACGGGGCGTCCGAAAATCTCGGCATTGCGGTCGATGATCGACTGGGGCAGCTGCGGCTCCGGTTGCACACCCCGGCGCGTGAGCTTCTCCAGCGCGGTCGCGCCGGTGTAACGGGTGATGGAAAGTGCCATTGTGACGTCGCTTCCTGACTGTGATCGGGCGAGGAGACCCGGCGGATTTGCCGGGTCTGCCTGTGAACGGGGCGCGATTCGAGCCACCGAACTATGCGCGAAGCGTACCGCCCACCAGTGCCTTTAGGCCCTTTTCGATCTTCTTGCGTGTCTTGCCCAGCTCCGCGTCGGTCAGCGCGCGATCCGGCGCCGTGAACGTCAGGCGCCAGGCGAGGCTCTTGTTCTCCGCGCCGATCTGCTCGCCTTCATAGACATCGAAGAGCACGATGTCCGTCAGGAGAGGGCCAGCATTGCGCCGAAGGGCTTCTTCCACCTGCGCGGCGGTTGTCTCCTTCGAGACAACGACCGCGAAATCCTGCTCGACCGGAAGGAAGTGGTCCACCTTGATCACCGGGTTCTGGATGGTGGCGGTCAGCTCCAGGAGCTTCGTCAGATCCAGTTCTCCAACGACGAGGCGGACGTCCTCGATGCCAATCTCCCTGGCGTCATCGGGCCGGACCTCCCCGACGATGCCGACTCGCTCGCCCTTGACGTTAACCTGGGCGGTTCGACCCGGATGCAACGCGGTGTGAGAGGCCTTGACCCACTCGGCGTCCGGAACGCCGATGCGACTCAGCACGAGGTCGACGGCGCCCTTGACGTCGAAGAAGTCCATCTGGTCGTCTGCGGTCGGGCGCGGGTTGAACCGGTCGAACGGGTCGCGGACACCGGCGTAGGCCAGCGCGACGAGCGTCGGCTCTTCAGGCAGTGCATCGGGTTCCGTGCCGATGTAGACGTGACCCGTCTCGAAGAGACGAACGGTCTTCTGGTGCTTCAGGTTCTCGGCCACGTCGCGAGCGAGGGACGGGACGAGGCTGGTCCGGAGCACCGGGTTCTCGGCGTTGATCGGGTTCACCATTCGCACGATGTTCTGCTGTCCGCTGACGATGCGGGCGAGACCACCGGACGCTTCGCTCGACCAGTTCTCGATATCGCCTTCCGGAACGGCGATATAGCTCCGGCCCTCATAGGCGCCGGCGGCGGCGAGCGCGATCCGGGCATGGCGCTCCAGCCGGAACATCGGGTCTCGCTCGATCTCCGGCGTCTCGCCAACCGGCAGCGTTGCCGGGAGCGCATCGTACCCGACGATCCGGGCGACTTCCTCGATCACGTCCTCGGGAATCGTGACGTCCGAGCGCCAAGTCGGGACCTTCACGGTCAGCGTGCCGTTCGAAAGCTCTGGCTGGAAGTCGAGGCGCGTCAGGACATCGAGCGTTGTCTGCTCGTCGATCTCCATGCCGAGCAGGTAGTCGATCCGGCTGACAGGCAGCGAGACGGTGCGCGGCTTCGCTGGGACCGGATACTCGTCTTCCCAGGTGCGGACCGTCGCGCCCGGGCAAAGCTGGAGGACGAGCTGGACCGCTCGCCGATTCGCCGCCCAGACGAGCTCCGGGTCAATACCGCGCTCGAAACGGGCGGAAGCATCGGTCCGGAGCTTCAGGCGGCGCGCGGTATGCCGGACCGAAACCATGTCGAAGTTT
>DATGPC010000056.1:0-10938 GCA_035305265.1 Thermomicrobiales bacterium
GAGACGTCGAGGGCGGAAACCGGCTCGTCCGCCACGAGCAGTCGCGGATTGGTCGCAAGCGCGCGGGCGATGCCGACGCGCTGGCGCTCGCCGCCGGAGAACGCATGCGGATACCGGCGCATATACTCCGGACGCAGGCCCACGCGCTTCAGGAGCGACGCGACCTGGTCGTTGAGCGACGAACCCTTGTCCCGGCCATAGGCGCGCAACGGCTCGGCGATGATGTCGCGGAGCGTCATGCGCGGGTTCAGCGAGGCATGCGGGTCCTGGAAGACCATGCGGATCTCCTTCCGCACGCCCTTCAGGTCCTTGCCTTGCACCTTCGCGAGATCCACGGCGGAGCCGCTCCCGGAGCGGTACTCCATCGTGCCGGACGTCGGGTTGTAGACCCGCATGATCGACCGGCCGATCGTCGTCTTGCCACAGCCGCTCTCGCCGACGAGGCCGAGGGTTTCGCCCTGGATGATGTCGAACGAGACACCATCGACGGCCTTGACCTCACCCCGCTCACGGCTGAACGCGCCCTTCTTGACCGGGAAGTACATCTTGAGGTCGCGGATCTTGAGGATCGGCGCGACCTCCGGGGACGACGTGACATGTGCCGTGCTCATGCCGTCACCCCCTTCTCCTGGCGCTCACGCTCCATGTACTGAACGCCCGCGTTCGTGTAGAGCAGGCATCGCGCCTTGTGCGTCTCGTCGAACGCGATCGGCGGCGGCACCACCTTGTTGCAGAGCCCGTCCATGTAGAAATCGCACCGCGTGCTGTACGGGCAACCGGTCGGGCGGCTGTACGGGTTCGGGACGGAGCCGGCGATGGTGTACAGGCGCTTGCTGCGCTCGTGCTCGCCGACGCGCGGGACGGAGCGAAGCAAGGCGCGGGTGTACGGGTGACGCGGCTCGTGGAAGATCTGGTCGACCGTCCCCTCCTCCGCCACGGTCCCGAGGTACATCACGGCGACATCGTCCGCCATCTCGGCGACGACACCGAGGTCGTGGGTGATCATGATGAGCGACATGCCCAGCTCCGACTGCAGCTCCCGGATCAGGTCCAGGATCTGCGCTTGCGTCGTCACGTCGAGGGCAGTGGTCGGCTCGTCGGCGATGAGGATATCCGGCCGCCCGACAAGCGCCATCGCGATCATCGCGCGCTGGCGCATACCGCCGGAGAGCTGGAACGGGTAGCGATCCACCTGGCGGTCCGGCCGGGGGATGCCGACGAGGCGGAGGCTCTCGACCGCGCGCTCGTGGGCTTCTTCCTTGGAGACGTCGAAGTGCGTCAGCACCGCCTCGCGAATCTGGTTCCCGATCGTGTGGACGGGACTCAGCGAGGTCATTGGCTCCTGGAAAATCATCGAGATGTCCTTACCACGGACATCCCGGAGCACCTTGCTCTTCGGGTCAAGCGCGGCCAGGTCGATCGTCCCGGCGGAGCGGCCCTCCCGCCCGGACCGGTGCAGCTTGATCGAGCCACTAACGATGCGGCCCGGCTTGTCGACGATCTGGAGGATCGAGCGGGCCGTGATGCTCTTGCCGCAGCCGCTCTCGCCGACGACGGCGAGCGTCTTGCCACGCTGCAGCTTCATGCTGACGCCATCGACCGCTTTCACGACGCCTTCGTTCGTGAAGAAGTGCGTGTGCAGGTCGTCGATCTCGAGCACGTAGTCGTTTCCCGAGGCAGCCGGAGCGGTTCGCTGGGTCCCCTGTGTTGTGTCTGTCATGTCTCGCTCCTAGCCAGAATACGGGTCCGCCGCATCGCGCAGTCCGTCACCGAGGAAGTACAGCGCCATCACGGCGATCATGACCGCGAGGGCCGGCAGCAACAGCCACGGCGCCGTCGCGATCGCGCGGACGTTGTTGGCGCCCTCCAGCAGCACACCCCAGCTCACGTTTGGTGCCCGGATTCCGAGGCCCAGGAAGCTGAGCGACGTCTCGCCAAGGATCATCGCGGGGATCGACAGGGTGAGCTGGGCAATGATGTGGCTGGAGAACGATGGCAGCATATGCCGGGTGATGATGCGCATCCTGCTCGCGCCATCGAGCTGCGCGGCGATCACGAAGTCCTCCTCACGCAGTTGGAGGAACCGGCCGCGAACGACGCGCGCCAGGCCAGTCCACCCGATGAGCGAGAGGATGATGGTGATGCCGAAGTAGACCTGCAACCCGCCCCATTGCGGTGGCAAGGCGGCGGCGAGACCCATCCAGAGCGGGATCGTCGGCAACGCGCCGATGAACTCGATGAGGCGCTGGATGAACATGTCGACCCAGCCGCCGAAGTAGCCGGAGATTCCGCCGAGCACGATACCGAGCACGAAGCTGATAGCGACGCCGACGAGGCCGATCGTCATGGAGATACGGGTGGCGTAGATGATCCGGCTGAAGAGATCCCGCCCGTTGTGGTCGGCGCCCATGAGATACATCGGATCCGACGAATTCTCTGTCCCGATCAGGTGGAGATCCGTCGGGAACAGGCCGAGGAACTCCCATTCGTGCCCGCGCACGAAGAAGTCCACATCCACACGATGGGAGTCATCCGGCTCGAATGTACGGCGGAGCGATTCGGCATCGATCTCCACCTGGTAACCGGTGACGTACGGATCCCATCTGCCGTCCTGGAAGAAATGCAGGCGCTGCGGCGGCGCGTAGGTGTACTGGGCGTTGATCTCGCTGGTCGTGTACGGCGCGATGAACGGCGCGAAGATCGCAACCAGGTACAGCAGGATCGTCATGACCAGACCGAAGACCGCCAGCTTGCTCTTCCGGAACCGCCACCAGACCAGCTTCCACTGCGGCGCGACATCGACCGTGCCCTCCCGCTGGGTGGCACGGGCCTCGATGAGCGATTCCTCATCGGTTCCATCGGCGTCGGTGACGTCGAACCAGTGACCCGGCGTATCCGTCGGGATATTCGGCGTCAGGTCGTATTTCGCATCCTCTAATGGTGAACCCGGTCCGACAGGAGTCTCCATCTCCTGACGGCGTTTGGGCCAGGGAAAACGCATTACGTTCCTCTTTCGTCTTGTCCTACGGGTTGCATGAGCGGAACGGAACGTCCCTAGCCAAACCTGATACGCGGGTCAACCCAGGCGAGCGCGATATCCGAGAGCAGCACGCCAATGGTTGTGAGCACGCTCAGCAACATGATGAAACTTGCCGCCAGGTACATGTCCTGGGCGCGGAGCGCGCCGAGCAACATGGGGCCGGTCGTCGGCAGGCTCAGCACGACGGCCACGATCGCTTCGCCGGAGATGAGGCCGGCCAGGAGACCGCCGGAGGAGCTCACCAGCGGGTTCACCGCGATGCGCACCGGGTACTTCATCGTGAGGCGGGCTTCCGTGAGGCCCTTGGCGCGGGCCGTGGTCACGTAGGGCTTGCGAAGCTCGTCGAGCAGGTTCGCGCGCATGATCCGGGTCATGCTGGCGATTCCGTTGGTGCCGAGGATCACGAGCGGCACCCACAGGTGCGCGAGCAGGTCACCGAATCGGGCAAGGCTCCAGGCCGCGTCGATGTATTCCGGGGAGAAGAGACCGCCCACGCTCTGGTTGAACCAGGCGAATGAGATATAGAGCAGCAGCAGCGCCAGCAGGAAGTCCGGGGTCGAGAGACCGATAAAGCCGAAGAAAGCCGTGATGTAATCGCCCCAGGAATGCTGCCGGACGGCCGAGAAGACGCCGAGCGGGAAGGCCACGAACCAGACGACGAGAAGCGAGAGAAGCGAGATCACGAAGCTCCAGCCGATACGTTCCCAGATCAACTCGGACACGGGACGGTTGTATTCGAAGGAATAGCCCCAATCGCCCACGAGCAGGCCGCCCAGCCAGTCGAAGTACTGGAGCACGATGGGCTTGTCGAGACCGTACTGGCGCTCGAGACGGGCAACCTCCGCGGGGTCGATGGTTTCGCCGCGCGCCGCGGCGTTGGTGATAACGGTGGTGAGGTAATCTCCGGGCGGCAGCTGGATGATGATGAACGCCACGAGCGAGATCGCGAGCAGCGTGGGGATCATGATCAGCAGGCGCCGGATCACATACTGGAGCATCAGTTCGTCCTGTAGCACGGCACGCCCCGCCGGCAAGGTACCGACGGGGCGTGGGAAGGTTCACCGCGAATTACTCCCGGATGAAGTACTGTTCCGGGTTCGTCGGTGCGGGCGTCGGGTAGAGCCACGCATCGAGCATGACGTCCGGGATGTTCTGCATCCGGTTCGTCACCACGGTGTATCCCGCCGGCGGAAGCGCGATACCGATGCCGTAGAACATCTCGGCAGCGATGTCGAGAATCTCGCGCATCAGCGCCACCTGCTCATCAGCGTCGGCCGTCTTCTGCAACTCGGCGAACAGCTCGATCTGGCGCTTCACCTCTTCGGGCGGCTCCATCGCTCCGTCGCCCTCCGGGTTGGTCGCCCAGATGGCCCACGGCGTCGCATAGATCGACCCGGCGACGCTGGTCGGCATGTACCAGTTCGCGCCGAGGACGACATCGACGCCGCCACCTCCGGCCCAGAACGACGCATCGTGCTGGTTCGCGGCGGTCCGCTCGTAGTAGAGCGATCGCTCTACCGGATTGATCTGGACCTGGATACCGACGGCATCCCAGTACTGGCGGATCATGTCGAGGATGTCAGGCCACTCGGCCTCGATATCGGCCGCGCCTTCGACGACGAAGAAGAAGCGCTCGCCGTCCGGGCCCAGGCGGTAGCCATCGTTGTCCTTGTCCGGAAGGACCTTGTCGAGATACTCGTTGGCAAGGTCGACGTCGTACTCGGTGAACTGCTTGGCAAGCTGCTCGTGGTAGAAGTCCTCGGACTCCGGCCGCGGGGCCGCCTGCCACGGCTCACCCTGGGACACGTAGACCGCGTCGATGATCTCCTGCCGGTTGATGGCGTGTGAGAGGCCGATGCGGAAGTCCTTGTTGGCGAAGATCTCGCGCTTCGTCTCATCCGTATGCGTCAGGTTCAGGGCGACGATGAGCTGGTTCATGATCGCCGGGATGAGATCGATGATCCGGAAGCCACCAGCCTCCTGACCGTCGAAGAAGAGCGGCTTGTCACGCGAGGACGGGACGCCGACGTTCAGGAAGTCGACCTCGCCGTTCAGGGCGTTGAGGATCATCACCTCTGGGTCCTGGACGACGCGATAAACGACCTCGTCCATGTACGGAAGCTGGTTGCCCTCGGTGTCGACCTTGAAGTAGTAAGGATTGCGGCGCGCGGTCACCTGCTGGGCGTTCTCGCTGGCACCGTTCTCCTGGATCCAGGCACCGAGCACCGGCAGCTCCGGCGTCACCTGGGCGTTCTGCTTCTGGAGGAAGAGGTCCGTCCATGAGGTCAGGTCGGCGTCGATCGCCTCCTGCTCGACCTCGGGCCGGTAATCCTTGTGCCACTCCTTCATGAAGTGCTCCGGCAGGCCGGTGACGATGCGGCCCGTCGGCGTGGCGAGACGGATCAGGAAGAGACCGTTCGGGCCCGCGAAGGAGAACTTCACGGTGTAGTCGTCGACCTTCTCGACCACCACCGGCTCCCCGTCCACGGTGAGCCACCCCGGGACGGCAGGCGAGAGCTCCTCGTTCAGGAGATAGTCGTTGTACCAGAACATGATGTCGTCGGCGTTGAACTCCTCGCCGTCCGACCACTTGATGCCCTCGCGGAGATGGAAGATGTACGTTGCGCCGTCATCCTCGATGTCGATGCTCTCGGCGAGGTTCGGCTCCAGCTCCTCGATGCTGAAGTTGATCGTATCAGGCTTCCACCGCACGAGGAACTCGTAGTTGTTCGTCATCGGGACGAGCCACGCACCATCGGCCGGGCCCTGGAAGACCAGGCGGAACTGCCCGCCATACTGGCCGACCTCGCTGTGCGGCACCACGACCTTCGGGTTCTTCGGCAGTCGCTCCTCGACCGGCGGAAGGTCCCCCATCTCCGCAATCGACGGCGCCTCGGAGAAGCTGGCCGGCATCGGTGTATCAGGCGTTGCGACCTGCGCACCGGCAAGCACCTGCTGCGAGAACAGGGCAAACGACGCCGCTGTAGCCCCCTGCATCAGCTGGCGTCGATTGAGCGTGGCGCGGCTTCGATCCTCGGTGTGAGTCACGATCCATCTCTCCTTGTGGTTCTCCTGACCGGGCGCATGCCCGGTCGCAATGCCCCCGGTCGGAGGGCCTCGTACACCGGTTATACGCCGTTTGGTTGAAATATGTCGAGAATTGTATACAGTTGTACCACCGTTTTTTCACAATCAAATGGTTTGACGTCGAACAATCCCGGAAAATGCGTATGCGAAAGTAATTTTGCTTCCCCTCTTCCGGTATCGGTCAAAATGCCGTATACTCTTTCCGGGCACCTGTCAAAATATTGATACGGTTTCTCACCATACCGGCATATTCGGTTATGCCGTCACGTTAACGGCGCATGGCGACAGTCGCCTTCGCCGCAGGATTACAGGATCATCTCATGGCTACAGGTACAGTTAAGTGGTTCAACGCTGAGAAGGGCTTCGGCTTCATCGCTCGCGATGAAGGCGGCGACGATCTCTTCGTCCACCGTTCCGTTCTCGGTCTCGACCCGCTTGGCGAAGGCGACCGTGTGGAGTTTGTTGAAGGAATGGGCCCGAAGGGTCCGAGCGCTGTCTCGGTGACCGTTCTCGAGGCCAACCCGAACCCGCCAGCCCGCGCTCCGCGCGAGACGGTGGACGTTAGCAGCCTTCCGGTGGAGACGGGAACCGTCGATCGCTTCGACGAGATCCGTGGCTTCGGCTTCATCCGCCCGACTTCTGGCGGCAACGGCGATGTCTTCTTCCATCAGTCCGCCGTCAACGGCGTGCGCCCGCGCGTCGGCGACGAGGTTGAATTCCGGCTTGGCCAGGGCCCGAAGGGTCCGCGCGCCGAGGCCGTGAAGGTTCTCCTCGACAACGAGGCTGCCTACTACTAGGCCGGCGACCAGCCGTCCTTCCAGAGGACACAGCCCGATACACCCCCGTGCCTTGTGCCGGGGGTGTATTCCGTTAAGACGCGACACGGGGAATCCAGCCCCCGCGTCCGTGCGTACACATCAACGACAGGGTCGCTCACGCCCGCCTTAAGGGCGGCGACGCGGACATAATGAAGGGGCCTTCCCTACAGCGTTTTTTCCCGGCGTACCGTACACTTGCGGAACAAGGGAAAGGACAAATATCCCTGTTCCGGCGCTTCCGGGCGCACGCTCGTGTGTGGCCGGGGTGGATTATTCGACAGGTCATTTTCTGGAGTATTTGATGAGTCAGCGACCACCGAAGAAGAACCGGTCGGGCAAGAATGCGTCCCGCAAGAAGAACCGGTCGCAGCAACCGCGGGCACGCGCTCAGCAGCAAGCGACAGGCACACCGGTAACAGGATCGACATCGGCAACGTCGACGGCGTCCACAACCGCCAAGAACGCCGGGTCGACGTCCGGCGCCCGGCCGTCCGACCGGCGCCAGGCTCGTCGTGAGGCGGCCATTAAGAAGGAACAGCAGAAGAAGCAGCTCCGGCTAATCATCGGCGGTATCGCCGCCGCGGTCGTGGTGGCTGTCGTGCTGATCCTGGTGAACCGTCCGTCGAACGACGGCTCGAACATCGACTACGGCGACCTCGCCATGGCCCCGCCGCCGATCGCGGCCGCCGGTGCCACGCCGGACGCCTCGCCCGAAGCTGGTGAGTCAACCTCATACCAGGGCGCGTTCCTCGGTGACCCGAACGCACCGGTCACCTTCACCATCTACGCCGACTACCAGTGCCACTTCTGCAAGCAGTTCCACGAGGACTCCTACCCGCAGATCATCGACGACTTTGTCCGCGACGGGCAGGTCCGGATCGAGTTCCGCGAGTTCCCGGCACTGGGTGAGGGCGACATCACCAGCGACGGCAACGAGTCGGCCCAGGCCGCCGAGGCTGCGATCTGCGCCGGCGAGCAGGACAAGTACCTCGAGTACCACGACAAGCTGTACGCGAACTTCGGCGGCGTCAACCAGGGCACGTTCAGCAACGACCGACTCAAGAAGTTTGCTGAGGAGCTCGGTCTCGACACAGATGCCTTCAACGAGTGCCTCGACAGCGGCCGCTACCAGAGCGCCGTCGTCCAGTCTCGCGACGAGGGCCGTGCGCTCGGTATCAGCGCGACGCCGATGTTCATCATCGACAACGGCAACGGTGAGCCGAACGTCGTCCAGCAGACCAGCTCGGGCTACGACCTGCTCCGCCGCCAGATCCAGACGGCGGTCGAAACCGCGCCATAAGGAAGTCCGCCATGAAGCGCCTTTCGATCGTTTCCCTCGTTCTCGCCATCGTGGGAGCCGGCATCTCCGGCTATCTCACCTACGTGCACTACAACCTGGACGCGCTCGTCTGCGCCGGGGGCGGTTGCGAGATCGTGCAAACCAGTCGGTACTCCGAGATCATGGGCATCCCCGTCGCGTTGATGGGGCTGCTCATGTTCCTGGCGGTGATTGCCCTGATCGTGGTGCGTGACCGGATCGAGGAATACGCCTACCTCGCGAATGCCGGGATCATGATCCTGCTGGTCTCGTCCCTCATCTACTTCGGGTATCTCACCTACCTCGAGGCCAACGTGATCCACGCATGGTGCCAGTGGTGCGTCGCGACGTCGATCGTTGCGGTCATCCTGTTCCTCGTCGAAGCCTTCCGGATGCGGGATGACTTCCGCGATCCGGACGACATTCCCGAATACGCGTAACCACGAGGCGCACGCACCCTCGAGCTTGAGAGAAGGCGCATCCCGGTTTTCGGGATGCGCCTTCTTCGTACCGTGCAGGGCGCGCCAACGATACTTTGCTATTGTTAGTTCCTATGCACTCGGGTAGCATCCCATCGCCCCGGATCGCGACGGGGGTGCTGCCCGCATCGCGTTCAGCATGCTCACAGGAGGATTCATGTCCCGTTCCCTCTCGGTTCTCGATATCCCGTACGTCATGGAGGGGCAATCGTCGTCAGACTCGATCGCGGTCTCCGTCCGCATGGCAAAGGTCGCCGAATCGCTCGGATACGAGCGCGTCTGGTTCGCCGAGCACCACAACGCGGCCAGCCTCTCCAACGGCTCGCCGGAGATCATGATCGCCCACGTCGCCAACCACACCGAGCGCATCCGACTCGGCGCAGGCGGGATCATGTTGCCGAACCAGGCGCCTCTGAAGGTCGTCGAGACGTTCCGACTCCTCAATGCCATCAACCCGGGGCGTATCGACCTTGGCCTGGGCCGCGCGCCGGGAACTGACACGAAGACCGCCCTGGCGCTCCGCCGCAATCCTGACGCATTGAACGCCGACGACTATCCACAAAACGTCGCCGAGCTTCTCGCATTCGACAGCGGGGATTTCCCGGAGGGTCACCTGTTCTCGACGATCTCCGCCATCCCGGCAGATACGCCCCTGCCGCCTGTTTGGTTGCTCGGCTCGAGCGCCTTCAGCGGCCAGTTGGCCGCCCACATGGGCCTCGGATTCTCCTTTGCCTCGCATATCAACCGGCCGATGGCGACGCAGGTCATGCGCTACTACCGCGACAACTTCCAGCCATCGCAGTATCGCGAGTCGCCACATTCGATCCTGGCGGTGAGCATCGTCCTCGGCGAGACGGAGCAAAAGGCTGAAGAGTGGGCCAGCATCGTCCGCCTGTCGCTCTACCGGCTCATCACCGGGCGGATCGGGACCTACAAGGTGCCGAGCCTCGAAGAAGCCATGGCATTCAAGATCCCGGATCACGCCATGCTGCAGATGGGCCAGATGCTCCAGAACCACATTGTCGGCACGCCGGAAGGCGTCGCGCAGGAGGTCAAGGCCCTCGCCGACGAAACCGGCGCGGACGAGGTGATGATCAGCAGCTGGATCCCGCAACCGGAGCATCGGGAGTTCACGCTGCGCGAGTTCCGCAAGGCGTGGGACACGATCGACGTCACGATCGACGAGTAGAGGGAAAGCACATCTCCCAACCGGTCGTCATCCCGACCAAACGCTCCGCGTAGCGGGCGTGCGTGGAGGGATCTTTGCTTCAACGGACATCTGCTTCATGCCAGAGCAAAGACCCCTCGACACGTTCGCCCGTACGCGGGCTCACGGCTCGGGATGACGGGAGCCGGCCACACGGGCCGGCTGTACGCCTTTAGGTGGCTGAATCGTCCCAGCCTTCGAGCGCTGCGATTGCCGCGCCCACCCCGGCACCGAATTCAACCTTGTGGCCAAGGTCGGCGAGTGACCGCTCTAGCACCCCGATCTGGGCAATGATCGCGGTCGGATGGGCCGAGAGTCCCATATGTCCGAGCCGGAAAAGCTTCCCGGCCAGCTCCCCGTAGCCCCCGGAGATCATGACCCCGTAGCGGTTGCGCATGGTCTCGCGCAAGGCCTTGTCCTCGATACCATCAGGCACGCGGACCGCCGTGCAGTTCGCGCCGGCGACCTCGACCGACTCCGCCCAAAGCTCCAGACCGAGCGCCTCCACCGCGGCGCGGGTCGCCTCGGCGCTTCGGTGGTGACGGCGGATCATGTTGTCGATCCCCTCGTCCAACGCGAGCCGCAGCGTCGCCTCAAGCGAATACATGGTGCTGACCGATGGCGTATACGGAAAACGCTTCTGCTCGATCCACGTCGACTTCCAGTCGAGCAACGACAGGAAAGAGCCGCGAACTGGGTTCTCCAGCGACTCCATCCGCGCCCAGGCATCCGGACTGATCGCCATCAGGGAAAGGCCGGGGACGCCGGCGAGGCACTTCTGCGGCCCGGCGATGGCGATGTCGATGCCGTCCGCGTCCACGTCCAGCGGCTCGCTGCCGAGCCCGGAGACGGTATCGACGATCGTGACCGCGCCGAATTCCTTCGCGATCCGGCAGATCTCGCCGACCGGGTTGATCGTGCCGGAAGGCGTCTCCGAATGGACCAGCGAGACAACGGAGATGTTCGGCTCGACGTCCAGCACCCTCCGG
>DATGPC010000057.1:0-12887 GCA_035305265.1 Thermomicrobiales bacterium
CTCGCCAACGCGGCGCGCGGCAAGAACCTCGACATCGACCCGAAGGGCAGCGATCCGGATCACCGCAACTTCTGGTCACGCGAGGGTTTCGGCGAGTTCGTCTCCCGGGAGCTGGATGTTGTCCAACTCACCGGCTCGTTCCCGTGGACCATCTGCGTCGGACGAGTCCGCTCCTAGACGCGCAGCCGTCCGTACCAAACAGCGAAGAAAGGCACCATGGGTCCAGACAAAACACATGAGGCCACCTCAACGCTTTTCGATGGCCCGGACCGCCGGGCCGTCATGACGTACAACCTCAAGAATGGCTCAAATCGCCTCCACTGGCTCGTCCGTCGACGGAAACTCGTCGATGTGATCCGGGGCGAACGCCCGCTGCTCCTCGGAACGCAGGAAGGCTACAGGCACCAGCTAGAGTACATCCGGCGGAAGCTCGACGGTTACGACTGGATTGGCGCCGGACGGTTCGCAGACGACTCGGACGAGCTCAACGCCATCTTCTTCGACACCCGCTCCGTGTCTGTCCTCGGCTCCGGCACATGGTGGCTGGCCCCGACCCCCGAGGTCGCGGGAAGCATGATCGAAGGCGAGAACTTTCCCCGCATCGCCACGTGGGGCCGCTTTGACATCGCCGGGCACGACCGGGACGTCGTCATGGTCAACACCCATCTCACCTATCAGGACGTCGGGCTCCCGGCACAGATCGCCGCGCTCATCGAAGGGATCGACCGGGTCTCGCAGCGTGAGGATGACGTGATCCTGACCGGTGATTTCAACCGTCCGCGCCATTCAACCATCTGGAAATCCCTCCAGGATGCCGGGTTCCACGATGCCGTGGATTTCGCGGCCCGGAGCGAAGGCCCGGTCTTCACCTTCCCCAACTGGACGCGCTGGCCGAAGGAGAAAGCCGACCTGGTCACGGACGAGAACCGGATCGACTGGATCCTCTATCGACCCGGCGACGGAAGATCCCTACCCGGCAATACCCTCCTCCGGACGCTCAACACGCATCAGGGACTCATTTCCCCATCCGACCATTTCCCGGTCGTCTTGAGCAACAGATAGACACGAGAATGCCCCGGCTGGAATGATCCAACCGGGGCTTTCTTTGATCTGTACCGCCGCACCTTGTGTGCGGCGTTCTCGGTGAGGGGCGCCGCACGCAAGGTGCGGCGGTACGGCGACCAATATCGTCCTACCCTCTCGCGATTTTGAACGCCTCGGCGGTTGCCTCGACCGTCCGCTCGATCTCCTCATCCGTATGCGCGGACGACAGGAACATCGCCTCGAACGCGGACGGCGCGAAGTACACGCCCCGCTCCAGCAGCGCTCCGAAGAAGCGCCCGAACATCGCCACATCCGCCGTCTTCGCATCGTCGTAGCTGCGCACGGGCTGGTCCGTGAAGAAGTATCCGGCCATCGTGCCGACCGACTGCGCCTTGAACGGCACGCCGGCGTTCTGCGCCGCCTCGTTCAACCCGGCGACCAGTTTCTCCGCCTTCGTCACGATGCCGTCGAAGATGCCCTCTCGCTGAAGGACACCGAGCGTCGCAATGCCCGCCGCAGTCGCGACCGGATTCCCGGAGAGCGTGCCTGCCTGATACATCGAACCGGCCGGCGCGACGTGCTCCATGACCTCGCGGCGCCCCGCATAGGCCGCCAGCGGGAAGCCACCGCCCACAACCTTGCCGAACGTCACGAGATCCGGCGTGATCCCGAATCGTCCCACGGCACCGCTCGGACCGACGCGGAACCCGGTCATGACCTCGTCGAAAATCAGCATCGCGCCGTGCGCGGCCGTCACGTCACGAAGCCCCTGCAGGAATCCGTCGACCGGGGGCACCATGCCCATATTCCCGGCGACCGGCTCGACGATGACCGCCGCGATCGCGCTCCCCTGCTCATCGAAGATGGCGCGAACAGCATCGAGATCGTTGTACGGGACGACCAGCGTATCCTGCGTCGCGCCCTTCGGGACCCCCGGGCTGTCCGGAAGGCCCAGCGTCGCCACACCGCTTCCGGCCTGCACCAGCAGCATGTCGCCGTGACCGTGGTAGCACCCGGCGAACTTCAGGATCTTGTCCCGGCCGGTCGCCGCACGCGCCAGCCGAAGCGCGCTCATCGTAGCCTCGGTCCCGGAGTTGACGAGCCGCACCATGTCGATGCCCGGGACGGCGTCCACAATCATCCGCGCCAGCGTCGTCTCGGCCTCGGTCGGGGCGCCGAAACTGGTCCCGCTGCGAACCGCCTCGGTCGTCGCCTCAACAACGTCCGGATGCGCGTGCCCGAGGATCAACGGTCCCCACGACAGCACGTAATCGATGTACTCGTTGCCATCGATGTCAACCAGGCGGCTACCCTCACCCTTCGCAATGAATGGTGGCACACCGCCAACCGCCCGGAACGCGCGGACCGGGCTGTTGACGCCTCCCGGAATCACCTTACGGGCAGCCTCGAACGCGGCGGCCGACTTTTGCGTAGACCGCGATGATGTGGTGTCGCTCATGGATATGGCTCCTGTGTTTGGGGATGCGCTCCGTACCGTCGCACCTTGTGTGCGGCTCGAGCAAGACGAGAGCCGGCCACCGCCCGCAGCTGCGAGGGCCGGCTGTACGCGGGGACTTAACTCTCGGAAGTCTCGACGCCCATGGCCCGGAGGATCGCTTCCCGCTCGTCAGCGTCGTTGATGGTCCGCAGTTCCTGGATCGGCTGATGCAACATCTTGTTCACGACGCCTGCCGCCAGTGCCCGAACCACATTCCGGTCTCGCTCCGAGAGATGCTGCAGCTTGCGCAGCGCCTTGTCCAGCTCCTGCTCCCGGATCGCCTCGGCGCGTTGACGAACGGCGCGAATCGCGTCGACGCCCTTCCGGCTATCGATCCATCGTTCGAAATCGCGCGTGGCCATCGAGATCAAGTGCTCGACCTTGCGGACCTCGCTCTCGTACTCCTGGCGATACTGCTGCTGGATCGGCTCCAGGGCATCGACGTCACGAACGACCACGAGGTTATCGACGGTTACCGCCTGATCGATCACCCGCGGCACGCTGACGTCGATCATGAGCAGCGGCGTGTTGCGGTGGGCGATATGCTGCGGCCGGATCATCGGTGTGTCGGACGCCGCCGCACCGATCACCAGCGTGGACGATGCGATCGCATCCTCCAACGCATCGAGCGGCAGGGCAAGCCCGTTGACCGCTTCGGCCAGCTCCGTCGCGTTTTCAAGCGACCGGTTCACGATGCTGATTTCGCCCACTCCACGCGCATGGAGAAGCTTTGCCGCCAGCGACGCCATCTTGCCGGCGCCAAGGACCGTGACGGAGATCCCCTCCAGCCCGTACAGCTCCTGCTCGGCGAGATCGACGGCCGCATGGGCAATGGACATGCGATTTCGCGCGATGTCCGTTTCCGTCCGCGCGCGCTTGCCGATCCGGAGCGCATCAAGTGCCAGCCGCTGCAGCATCGGGCCGACTGCCTCACGCTCCCGGGCATGATCGAGCGCATCCTTGATCTGCGACAGGATCTGCGGCTCGCCGAGCACCATCGAATTGAGGCCACTCGCGACCCGGAAAATGTGATCGACCGCTTGCTGCCCGCTCTTGACGTAGGAGGAACCACGCAGTGTATCGGTCTCGAGCTCGTGGTAGCGCGAGAGGAACTCGATCACATCGCGCTCGACGTCCTCCGGAGACTCCCCGACGGCGTAGATTTCGGTCCGGTTGCACGTCGACAGAATCATGCCCTCAGGGACATGGTTCTGGAGCGCATCGAGCCCTTCGCGAAGCCCCTCGCCAGAAAAAGCGAGGCGCTCACGTATCTCGACGGGCGCATATTCGTGGTTGGAGCCGACGACAACGATCACCGGGGACGAAGGCATAGAGTATTCACTCGTTGTGGAGGTTCGGGGCCGCATTGCCCCAGCATGACGTGTGCGAGATCACGCACAACGCACTGCAGAATGATACCCCAGTCGCGGGCCGCGACCTGAGAATCAGGTGCAATCAAGAATCATTCTTCTATATGCCGCGACTCCGGGCAAGTCGGAACGGGGTTCACATGCCCGGAATTGTCGCCTATAGTGCCAGCGAACCGCATCCGTGTTCGCGCGACACCACGTCATTCGAGGAGACCGTCCGCATGTCCACAATCGAGGCCGACTACCTGTCCCGCTATGCCGATTCCCGCGCCATGTTCGAGCGCGCCAAGGGCGTCATCGCCGGCGGCATCACCCACGACGGCCGTCATATCTCGCCCTTCCCTCCCTACATCGCCCGTGCCGACGGAGCCCGGAAATGGTCCGTCGAAGGCCATGAGCTCATCGACTACGGCATCGGTCACGGCTCCCTCCTCTTCGGCCACAACGACCCGGACCTCACCGCCGCCATGGAGCAGCAGGTCAGCAAGGGCACGCACTTCAGCGCCGGCCACGAGGCCGAGATCCGATGGGCCGAAAAGATCGTCGAGCTGGTGCCATCCGCCGAGCGCGTCCGCTTCACCGCATCCGGCACGGAGTCGACGCTCCTCGCGATGCGCCTCGCTCGCGGCTACACGCAGAAGAACACGATCCTGAAGTTCGAGGGGCACTTCCACGGCTGGCAGGATTACGCCCTCAAGGGCGAGAAGCCGCCATTCGAAAGCACCACGATCCCGGGTATCCCCGGCGAGACCCTGACCACCGTCGCCGTCGTGCCGTCGAACGACCTCGCGATGCTCGAAGAGCGATTGACACAGGGCGATGTTGCCGCGGTCATCATCGAACCGAGCGGTGGTTCCTGGACGACGATCCCGCTCAAGGATGACTTCCTCGCCAGGGTCCGCGAGCTGACCACGAAGTACGACACGCTGCTGATCTTCGACGAGGTCATCACCGGTTTCCGCTGGTCGCCCGGTGGCGCACAGCAGCGCTTCGGCGTCACGCCGGACATGACCACGATGGCGAAGATCGTCGCCGGCGGCATGCCGGGCGGCGCGGTCGCGGGCCGTCAGGACGTGATGGAGATGGTGGCGTTCTCCGACGACGCGACCTTCAACAAGACCCGCCGCGTGCCGCAAGCTGGCACCTACAACGCGAACCCACTTGCCGCCGCTGCCGGAGCCGCCTGCCTCACCAAGGCGGCCGATCCGGCCGTGCAGGAGCACTGCGACAAGCTTGCCGCCCGCCTTCGCACCGGCATCAACGAAGCGATCGTCCGCCACGATGTCCCGGCCTTCGCATGGGGCGAAAGCTCGGTCTTCCATGTCGCGCTCGGCCAGCCGGCAACGAACATGGTCGCTGGCGACCTCCGTTTCCCGGAGGGCGTCTCCGCCGAGTACCTCAAGGGCAGCGGTAGCAGCCCGCTCGGCATGAAGCTGGAGATCGGTGCACTTCTCGAAGGCGCCCACCTCTTCCACGCCGGCGGCATGACCAGCACCGCCCATACCGAAGCCGATATCGACCGCACCGTCGAGATCGTCGATCGCGTCATCAGCCGCATGAAGGACGAGGGCGACTTCGCCTAACGCCAGCACAACCATAGGGGCGGACTCTCGCAGCTGCGAACGATGACCGCCCCTGGACCGCACGAGAGCGGACGTCAGGATCCGCCCCTACATGGAGGCCAGAGGCCAATGCGCAGCTACCGCGTCACCAAATGGTCCGAGCCATTGGAGTTGGAGGAGCGAGACGTCCCATCCCCCGCCGGACGAGAGGTCCTCGTCCGCACGACGGCCGCCGGCGTCTGCCACAGTGACCTGCACATCCACGACGGCTTCTATGACTTTGGGGGCGGCAAGGTCCTGCGCAACGAAGATCGCGGCGTCCACGCTCCGATCACCATGGGTCACGAGATCGCCGGCGTCGTCGAGGCGATCGGCCCGGAGGTGACCGACGTCGAGGTCGGACAGCAGGTTGCCGTCTACCCGTGGATCGGCTGTGGTGAATGCGACGCCTGCGCGCTCGGTGAGGAACAGAACTGCCCGCGCATCCGCACCCTCGGCATCATGCGCGACGGCGGCTACTCCACCCATGTCCTTGTGCCGGACCAGCAATACTGCCTCGATCTCGACGGCATCTCGCCGGAGGTCGCCGCGCTGTACGCCTGCTCAGGCATCACCACCTACCACGCATTGAAGAAGATTGACCCGAAGGTGCTCGAGAGTGAGCCGATCCTCATCATCGGGGCTGGCGGGCTCGGCCTGATGGCCCTGACGATCCTGAACGGGCTCGGCGGGAAGGGCGCAATTGTCGCCGACATCAGTCCGGAGAAGCGCGAGGCAGCAATGGCCCTCGGCGCCCTTGCCACCGTCGATCCACGCGACCCGGACGTGCTGGAACAGGTTCGCTCTGCATCGGCGTATGGCCGAGGACTCCGCGCAGCGCTCGACCTCGTCGGCAACGCAGCCACCCTTCAGCTGGGCATCGACGCGCTCGTCAAGGGCGGAAAGGTCATCGCCGTTGGCCTCATGGGCGGAGAAATAGCCGTCCCGACGCCGATCTTCCCGATGAAGGCGCTGACGATCGAGGGCAGCTACGTCGGCAGCCTTCAAGACATGAAGGATCTCATGGCGCTTGCCTGCGAGAAGCATCTCGTGCCCCCGCCGATCATCCGCCGCCCGTTGGACGACGCCCAGGCGGTCGTCGACGAGCTCCGCGCCGGCACCATCACGGGTCGCGCTGTCCTCGTGCCGTAATCAGGGGCCTGATCAAAACAACACAACAGACGCTCCGAAATGTCATCCTGGATCCAGGACACCACGCCGTATTCCGCTCTCCACCAGACGCTGCGCGAGGTCCCACAGTACCGGAAAGGGCTCCAGATACGGACGCTTCCGGGCCAGGACGGCTGAGGCCTTAAGGAGCGGAGTCGTCGGTCCGGAACCGCCCGGAGCGTAAGACATCACCATCGGATGCAAGACGTCGAGCGCTCGTGCATAGCGGGATTCCATCGTCTCCTGCGCCTGGAACTCGTCGATCAGGACCCGAAATCGATCCCGGTCGTGCTGGGGCAACAACTCGAGCAATCTCGATGCGGCCGCCGCCTCTCTGGCCGAAGCGTCCGAATCATCTGCGTAAAACCAGGTATCTCCGGCGTAGACCTCGACCAGGTCATGGATCGTGATCAGGTCTCGCACGTGGACAAGATCGAGCCCGGCAGGAGCCTGTGGCTCCAGGACAAGCGCCAGCAGCGAGAGATGCCAGCAATGCTCGGCAACGCTCTCGGGTCTCGAACCATCCACCAACATGGTCGTTCTCGGCTCCCGCTTCAGACCATCGGCGGCAAGGAAGAAGGACAGGCTATCGAGCGGAATCAAGGATGCACCTCAGGTCAATCACGCGAACGAGATTCCCATTTGACACCATCAGGGCGGATCAATCCATACCGGCCGCGGAATAGCGTGAGTTTTATTCCGACAACAATCAGAAAAGGGTGGCCATCAGGCCACCCTTTTCAATGTCCGTCGAGATACCAGCTACGCGTTGCGTTGGACGCCACTCTCGACCGGCCCGGCACTCGCGGCGTCCTGGTGAGCGGGGAGTGAATCTCCCTCGATATCCACGTCCGGCGTGATCCGGCTCAACCACCCCGGGAAGGCCCACGCGCGATCTCCAAGCAGGAACATCACCGCCGGAACGAGGGTCATGCGGACAACGAACGCATCGACCAGCACGCCCACGGTCAGGGCGAAGGCGATCGACTTGATAATGGCATCGTCCTGGAACAGGAAGCCCCCGAAGACGGCCCCCATGATCAGGGCAGCCGCGGACACGACGCGCCCGCTCTGCGCGAGACCATGCAGGACAGCGTCAGACGCCGAGTCGCCATGCTGATGCCGCTCGTGCATGCGGCTGACGAGGAACACCTCGTAGTCCATCGCGAGTCCGAAGAGCACCCCGATCAGGATGATCGGCACGAAGCTGACGATCGGCGACGGTGTCGTCACACCGAAGAGATCGCCCAGGTGCCCATCCTGGAAGATCCAGACCGTCATGCCAAGGCTCACCGCGATCGTCAGCAGGAACCCGACGATGGCCTTGATCGGGACCAGGATCGAACGGAAAGCGATCACCAGCAGGACCAGCGCCAGGATGACGATCGCGCCGACGAAGATCGGCAGGGCGTCCGCAAGCTTCTCCGAGACGTCGATGCCAACAGCGGTGATGCCGGTGACGTACGGGTCTCCACCCGCGTCCTCGACCATCGCGGCCGGTCCCTCGCGAAGCCGGTCCACGAGATCGGTCGTCTCGTCTGCGTCCGGGCCGGTGAACGGAACGATGTTCAGGATGGCGACGGTTCCATCCTGGTTGAACGTCGGCGGCGCGACGACCGCGACGTTCGCATCCTGCTGGATCTCACCGGCGACCGTCTCCACCAATCCCGCTCGTTCGGTCTCGGGAACATCGCTCGCGTCGATGACGTAGACGAGCGTGGCGTTGAATCCCTCGCCAAAGCCCTCGGTAAGCAGTGCATAGCTCTTGTAGAGCGTGCTTTCCGCCGGCTGGACCTCATTGCTGGGCAAGCCAAGACGCATGTGAGTCGCCGGCATCGCCAGGACGCCGAGGAGAATCACACCGACGACAAGGACAAGCCCGGGAGCGCGCTGGATCGTTCGGCCCCAGCTCTGCCAGACGGATCGCACCTCAGACGGGGCTTCCGAAGACGTCGTCCTGGGTCGCAATCGCTCGCCCGCGAAGGCCAACACTGCCGGGACCAGCGTCAGGGCAACAAGCACCGCGACGGCGACGGTCGCCGCGGCGGCCAATCCCATGATGGTCAGGAAGGGAATACCGACCAGTGTCAGCGCCGCCAGGGCGATTACGACGGTCATCCCGGCGAAGACCACTGCGCTGCCCGCGGTCCCGATCGCGCGGCCGATCGACTCGGTGACGCTCATCGCGGGGTCAGCCAGTTGCTCGCGGTGTCGGGCCACGATGAAGAGAGCGTAATCGATACCGACCGCAAGGCCGATCATCAGCGCGAGGGTCGACGAGACGCTCGACATCTCGACGAACCCGCTGACGAATTGGACGCCGAGCACGCCGGTGCCGACACCGACGAGGGCGGTGACCAGCGGCAATCCCGCGGCAACCAGGGAGCCAAGCGTCACCAGGAGCACGAGGAAGGCAACGCCGACACCAACCACTTCCGCGAGACCGCCGATCTCAGGGATCTCGGTCATCGCCGAACCACCGAACTCAACCTGAAGCCCAAGGTCACGAGCCGGTTCCGCGGAGGCGGTAACGGCATCCCGGGCCTCAGAGGGGACTTCGTCCGCAGGCAACGCGAAGATGACATCAGCGAACCCGATAGTCTGGCTCTGCGAGATGGTCAGGTCCGTGACTGCGACGACACCTTCGACGGCTGCCGCCTGTTCGCGGGTCGCGCCGACGGCCTCCTGCGCCTTGGCATCCGTCAGCGTCATCCCGTCAGGCGCGGCGTAGACGATGCGAATCGTTCCGCCGGACGCGGCCGGAATCTCTTCCGCCAGCAAATCGTTCGCCTGCTGGGATTCGATACCGGGAATCGTGAACTCGGTTGTCGGCTCGCCTCGCATCGTCGCGCCAAGGACGCCGACGACCGCGAGTATCGCGATCCAGATCAGCACAACCGTCCCTCGACGCCGGGCAACGCCCCGCGCCATGTCATAGAGCCATCTCGCCATTGGTGTACTTCCTCGTGAACTGTGTTCGTCCTGGACAGGATCGTAGGGCGCTCCGTTCTCACCCAACGATTGCGCATCATACTGCAATATTGCACTTGAATGCAATATTGCAGTCTCGTGTATAGTTGCAACAAGATGAGCGACGATGCTTCGAGGGATGAAATGAAGACGGTCGGGCTGAGAGAGAAAAAGAAGATCCGGCGCCGTGAGGAGATCGTTCGGTCCGCCGTCTGGCTCTTCGCGGAGAAGGGATACGACGAAACGACCATCGCGGATATCGCCGAGATGGCCGAGGTCGCACCGAGGACGGTGTTGACCTACTTCGCGACAAAACAGGACATCGCGATGGCCCCGATCGTGGAGATCGCCCAAGGATTGGTCACCGCGATACGCGCGCGATCGAAGGACGAGACGATCCTCGACATCTTCGGCGCCTGGATGCGGAACGAGCTCCTCGGCGCCGATGAGACCCCGTCCAATCTGGACATGCTCCGGCGGATGTTCGAGAAGAACCCGCGACTCAACGCGCTGCAGTCGGCAAGCACGGCGGCGGAGATGACGGAGGTCACGCAGATCCTCGCGGACGACCTGGGCCGGCCCCACGACGATGCCGCCCCGGGAATTATCGTCGCGGCGATGGTGGGCATCCTGACCCAGATCCTCGGCAACCCGCTGATCGGGGACCAGCAGACCGCGATCGACCTTGCCCTTCGCTTCCTGAAAGCTGGCATCGATGAGCTACGCGTGAAGGCGGACGCCTGACCGGCCCGAGCCGCACCTGACCGTATACGGGCAAGGCGCCCGCTACAGCTCTCCCATGCCGCTGACGGTCGCTCGCACCCCTCGCTCAGCGAGAGACGCCCGGAACGCGACGAACGCCTCCCGCAATCGCGAGTCCAATCCCAGGTCACCGAAGACCGGGCGATAGTCCAGGAACGCGCCTGGCTCGCGAAGCTCTGCCTCCATGGCAAGGGCCAGCTCCGCAGACCGACGGTCGTTGATCGGCATCGGCGCCCCGTTCTCGCCGACACCTTCCAGGAAACGGCTCCACGCGGCCAGGACCAGCGCACAGCGCCGGAAATCCCCGCCGGTGTCCAGCTGATGCCGCAGCACGGGCAAGAGGAATTTCGGGATGCGATCCGACCCGTCGACGACGAGTCGCGCAAGGGTGTCGCGGACATTCTCGTTGCCGAAACGCGCGATCAGCTCACGGCAATACGCCTCGAGGTCGATACCCGGCACCGGCTGCAACGTCGGGATGGCCTCGATCCGCATGTAGTCCAGCAGGAAATCGCTGAAGAGTGGCTCGCGGACGGCATCGTGCACCCACTCGTACCCGGCAAGGAGCCCGAGGTGCCCGATCGCCTGATGGGAGGCGTTCAGGAGCCGGAGCTTCATCAGCTCGTACGGCTCCACGTCATCGACCATCTGGACGCCGACGTCCTCATACGGAGGTCGACCTGCCGGGAAGGTGTCTTCCAGCACCCATTGGGTGAAGGATTCGGCATGGACCGGCCATCGGTCCTCGATGCCGTACTCATCCCGGACCATTGCGCGGATCTCATCCGTCGTCACCGGTGTGATCCGGTCGACCATCGAGTTCGGGAACGCGACGTTCCCGGCGATCCAGGTGGCCAGGTCAGGGTCCTTGCGTCCGGCGAACCCGAGGAGCGCGGTCCGCATGACGTGCCCGTTCCCCTGGATGTTGTCACAGGACATGACGGTGAACGGAGGCGCCCCCGCCTCGCGCCTTCGGGCCAGACCGGCAGTGATGTAACCGAGGACGCTGGACGGAGGGCCCGACTCCTGCTCCAGGTCCCGCAGCGTGAGCGGGTCGCGTGGATCGAACTCACCCGTCGCGTCATCCACGCTGTAGCCGCCTTCGGTGATCGTCAGGGACACAATCCGCGTGCGAGGGTGGGCGAGACGCCGCAATACGGCTTCAGGATCGTCCGGCGCAAAGAGGTACTCGTGAATCGAGCCGATGACCCGGGCCTCACGCGTGCCGTCCGGCGCGCTGGTAACAAGCGTGTAGAGATTGTCCTGCGCCTGGAGCGCGTCGCGCATCGCCCGGTCGAACTCGAGCACACCGACGCCACAGATTCCCCACTCGCTGAAGCCCCGCGCCAGGAGCGCATCGACGTACATCGCCTGATGGGCGCGATGAAAGCCCCCGACGCCAAAATGGACGATGCCCGTCGAGATGGCCGCCCGGTCATACGCGGGAGTCGCGACCGCAGACGGCAAGGTAGCCAGCGTGGATGCGCTCAACGTCGTCATGATCCATCCTCTCCGTGCGAATCCGGGATATCAATCATCCCTACAATAACGCCACTATCGCACAGCACTCGCAGACGCACGACACCCCGCTCCGAACGACCGGAACGGGGTGTGAATCATCTTCCGACTGGCGCCAAGAAACGGGGGCCTAATGAAGCGCCTCCGGTGACGTGTCCGACCATTCCTGTTTCGCCTGCTCACCAGGTCGATCGAGGTGCACCGCCTCGTCAACGCGGACGACCCACGCCAGCGGGATCCAGTGATGTTTGCCGTTCTCGTCCCTTGTCAGCTTGATCGTGTCGCCGTCGTCAAGATGGTCGACGGTCGCGAACTCGTTGGCGTCCGACCCGACTACCGGCATGTGGTCCCGGATGTGATCCTTGAATTCCATGATGGCTACGTCCTCTCCGCATTGCGCTTCGGTCTTGTACCTTGCCAATCCGGGCGCACACCATGTGCCAAGGCGGAGCCTCCATGAATCCGATGCGTCAGGAACCCGCGGTCCACGACTCCTGAAGGCGTCGCCAGTCATCCTCCGTATCGATATCGGCCGGGATGGCATCACGATCGTCCCGTACCGTCACGACGAGTGATGCATTGCGCCGGATCACGGAACGGCCGCCCTCGTCCTCCTTTAAGGCGGCAAGATCAAGGAAATGCTCGTTACCGAACAGCACCGGATGGCTTCGCCCGTCACCATATTCGGTCATTACGATCGTGGCGCCGCCCTCCTTGCGCTCGGCCACGACCCTGTCGATCACGACAGGATCGATCCCTGGCTGGTCACCGAGCAGGATAACGACCGCATCCGTGTCCGGCCCGAGAGCCGACACCCCGGCCGCGAGCGATGTTCCCTGCCCTTCGGCATACCGCTCGTTCGTGACGAAGCGCACCGGCTCGCCACCAAGCGCGTCGCGGACGTCGTTACCGCGAGCGCCGACCACGACGATCACCTCATCGAGCGAGGACTCC
>DATGPC010000058.1:0-4425 GCA_035305265.1 Thermomicrobiales bacterium
GCACGGCCTGACGCCGGGCGTCGTCGACAACACGGACGTCTTCGTCTGGTGGGGCCACATGGCCCACGGAGAGGTTGATGACGAGATCGTCGAGCGGGTCAAGGCACGCGTCCTCGCCGGCGCCGGTCTCATCGTTCTCCATTCCGGCCACTTCTCGAAGATCTTCAAGTCGCTGATGGGCACGACCTGCGACCTCAAGTGGCGTGAGGCCGATGAAAAAGAGCGCCTTTGGGTCGTCAACCCGGCGCACCCGATCGTCGAGAACATCGGCGAGTACATCGAGCTCGAGAAAGAGGAGATGTACGGCGAGCATTTCGACATTCCGCAGCCGGATGAGCTGATCTTCGTCAGCTGGTTCCAGGGCGGCGAGGTGTTCCGCAGCGGTGCAACCTACCAGCGCGGCGCCGGCAAGGTCTTCTATTTCCGTCCCGGCCACGAGACCTACCCGACCTACTACAACACGGAGATCCGGCAGGTCTTGGCGAACGCGGTGAAGTGGGCCGCGCCCGTCAACCGCCCGGCACGCACCTTCGGCAACGCGGACCCGATCGAGGATCTCTCCTGGTACGATCGCAAGCACGCCGTCACCGAGGGCTTCCGCTAGCGCGGCGCCGGGACGCTCCCGGTCGTGGTCTGTACAACAGCGCAACTCGGTCAGACAAGAGACTTGGCCAGAAGGCGAAGTCTCTTGTCGTTTAGGCTGCTGTTGACAACTCACCAATAACCTCATACCCTTCCGGCATTCATACAATCCATGGTCGCCGGGACATCCTTCCGTAAGGCCACGTCTCCGTCGCGACCGCCCGGGTCCTCAGAGTCGATCGCGGACGGACGACCGCGCGCGTTGCCCGTCCTGTTCTGGAAGGATGCCTCCATGTTCGACGCACATACCAAAATCCTGAACGCCCGTCTTTCCCGCCGTCGTGCGGCCGCGCTCGGCGCTGGAGCGGCCGGCCTCGGCATTGCCGGGAATCCGCTTGGGTTCCACCTCCACGCGCAGGAACGCTCGACCATCAACCTGGCGTCGAACGCGAGCGATCCCGCACCCCGGGAGCGCCTGGCCGGGCAAATCGAGAACTTCAACGCCTCGCAGGACCAGTACACCGTCGAGATCAACACCACCGCGCACGAGGATTTCAAGCAGGCGATCCGCACCTACCTCGCGTCCGATTCCCCGCCCGATGTGCTGACCTGGTTTGCCGGCAACCGGATGCGGTTCTTCTCGAACAACAATCTCCTCATGCCGCTGGACGACCTCTACACCGAGAACGGCTGGGACACGACGCTCCCGGAAGGCATTCGCGCCGTCTCGAAGGGTGACGACGGCAGCTACTACTTTGTGCCGACCTCCTATTACGCCTGGGCCGTCTGGTACCGCCCAAGCATCTTCGAGGAAATCGGCGTCGAGCCGCCCACGACCTGGGACGAGTTCCTTGCGGTAGTCGATGCCGCGAGCGATGCGGGCAAGGTGCCGATCACCATCGGCACGCAGATGCCGTGGACGGCGGCAGCGTGGTTCGACTACTTCAACATGCGCGTGAATGGCCCGGAATTCCACATCAGCCTGATGGATGGCAAGGAGGCCTACAACTCCGAAGACGTCAAGAACGCCTTCGGGCCATGGCGCGAGCTGCTGGACCGCAACGCCTTCATCCCGCAGCCCGAGGCTTATGCCTGGCAGGATGCGTTGACGCCGCTGGTCCAGGGTGACGCCGCCATGTACCTGATGGGCCGCTTCCTCTACGACAGCTTCCCCGATGACTCGCAGGATGACCTGGATTTCTTCCAGTTCCCGATCATCGACGAAGGCGTGCCGGTTGGCGAGGATGCCCCGACCGACGGGTACTTCGCCTCGGTGAACGCGCCAAACCCCGAAGGCGCGAAAGCCCTCCTCAGCTACCTGGGCAGCGCCGAGTCCCAGACGTGGAACGTCGAGCAGGCCGGCGATCCCGCCGTGCATCCCGATGTCTCGCTCGATCTCTACAACGACGCTACCCGTCGCAGCGTCGAGATGCTCCAGGAAGCGGACTACATCGCCCAGTTCTATGACCGGGACACGCATCCCGACCTCGCCGAGCGCGGCATGAGCGCTTTCATCGAGTTCTGGAACAACCCGGACGATCTCGACGCCATCCTCGACCGTCTGGACGAGGACCGCAAGCGCGTCTACGAATCAGACTCCTAGGTTGCGTGAAACCCCGGACGCCTCAACTTTCGGCAGGCGCCGGGGTTTCTGACAGGGTCTGACCCAGCGGGATATCACTATGGCGGACCTCTCACTCGCGCCAGCGGCACAGTCAGTCAGCGCAGCTCGCAAGCAGGGGCGGAGATGGCACAAGGCCACCCCCATCCTCTTTCTCCTGCCCCCCTTGCTCCTCTATGCCATGTGGGTCATCGGCCCGATGTTCTACTCGGTCTGGATGAGCTTCACCAACGCCGATGGCATCTCCAGGCAAGATTTCGTCGGCCTGGCCAACTACCGCCGCCTGTTCAACGACGACATCTTCTGGACGTCGTTCTTCAACAACATCCGCTGGCTGGTCGCCTTCATCACCATTCCGATCGTTGCTGGCCTCGGTCTCGCCTTGCTCCTCAACAACGACTTGCCCGGCACCCGGTTCTTCAAGGCCGGGTTCTTCTCGCCGATGGTCGTCTCGTCGGTCGTCATCGGCATTGTCTGGTCGTGGATGTACCAGCCCTATGGGCTGATCAACGAGGTCCTTGCCTGGCTCGGGCGAGACGGCATGCCAATCGGGTTCCTCGCGGATCCCGATATCGTCACCTGGGCCATCATCGCGGCCGGGCTCTGGCGGCAGGTCGGCTACGTCATGTTGCTCTACCTGGCGGGCCTCAACAACGTCGACCAGACACTCGTGGAAGCCTCACGCGTCGATGGCGCATCGACGTTTCGCTCCTTCCGCGACATCGTGCTGCCACAGCTCCAACCCATCACCGTCATCATCGTGGTGATCTCGATTATCGACGCGCTCCGCTCCTTCGACCTCGTGAACATCATGACGAGAGGGGGGCCATACAACCAGTCCAACGTCCTCGCCCAGTTCATGTATATCGAGGCGTTCAACAACTACAACATGGGTTACGGTGCGGCGATCGCCACCATCCTGGCGCTGATCAGCATGGTGTTCATCTTTACCTATCTCCGCCGGATGGTGAAGACGGAGATGGATTACTGATCATGGGAACGACAACGACGGCATACGAGTCCCGACGACAGGTGGACGGAGTCGACCGGTACCGAAAGAAGAGGAGTTGGCGTCCTCTCAGGATCGCCCTGTTCTACGCCATCGTGATCCCGTTCCTGCTGATCTGGCTGGTCCCCATCTTCATGACGCTGGTCACTGCGGTTCGGTCGCTGGACGACATCACGATGAACGGCCCCTTCAGCTGGCCGAGCGAGATCCATCTCGACAACTTCGCCGAGGCGTGGGACACCGGCGGGCTTCGCCAATACATGATCAACTCCTTCGTCGTCACCATCCCGGCGCTGGCTATCTGCCTTTCGCTTTCATCCCTCGCCGGTTTCGCGCTCGCCCGGTTCCGATTCAGGGGCAACCTCATCATCTACTTCACGTTCGTCGGCGGCAGCCTCCTGCCCTTCCAGATCCTGATGCTCCCCGTCTACCGGCTGGCGAACACGCTGAACCTGTACGACACCTACTGGGCGCTGATCATCTTCCACGGCGCGTTCCAGATCGGGTTCTGTACCTTCGTCCTGCGCAATTTCATCAAGACGATTCCCGGCGAGATCTTCGACGCCGCCCGCATTGATGGCGCCAGCGAATTCCGCATCTACCGCCAGCACGTCCTGCCGCTCATCCTTCCCGCGCTCGCCGCGCTGTCGACGCTGCAATTCACCTGGATCTTCAATGACTACCTGTGGGCGCTCATCCTCGTGCAGCGGGATAGCCTGAAGCCGGTCACCACCGGCCTCGCCAGCCTGAGGGGCGAGTTCATCCAGGCGTACAACATCCAGTTCGCCGGAACCCTCATCGCGGTCATCCCCACCGTCATCCTCTTCGTCTTCCTCCAGCGCTATTTCATCCAGGGCCTGACGATGGGCTCGGGGAAATAGCCCGGACGAATTCACGACGGCTCCGCCTCATGCAGGGGGCATTCGTTCCGCCCGATCCGGGCATGGTATGCATGCGACACGTAACACCCACTCCCCAACCTGCCAGGAGGCAGGCCGGACAATCGAAAAGGGACAACAGGAGAGCCGATGACAAATATTGTGGATACGGTCTGGGAGGATATCCTCAAGCCCGACCTGGCGCTCACGGAGTCGATCCTCCGTGGAACCATCCTCTACTTCGCCGTCTTCATCATCATGCGCAGCACCCTTCGCCGGACGGCCGGCGAGCTGTCGATGCTCGACTTCATCTTCGTGCTGCTCGTAGCCAACGG
>DATGPC010000059.1:0-9396 GCA_035305265.1 Thermomicrobiales bacterium
TCTCGGCGCGAAAGCGCCTCGCGATGCTGTGCGCCACCAATTCGGGGGCATGCTCGTGCGTGGCGTACGCCTGCCGACCGATTCGGCGCATCAGGGCTACCACGAGACCGGCTTCGCGATGATCTTCCCGCAGGCGAACGAACACGCCCGGATCTACTACGTCGGCCCGAACTCGCTCCAGCGGGAGCTTCTGGGTCCTGGGGGCGTGCAGGACTTCCTGCGCCGCGTTGCGGCCTGTTTCCCGGAGGGAGCCCTCGCGCAGGCCGAGCAGGCTGGCCCGCTTGGCTTCTTCCCGAATGCGGACGTGCCGGTGGACCGCGTCGCGGGAGAGAACATCGCGCTGGTCGGCGACGCCGCGGGGGCGAACGACCCTACCCAGGGACATGGGCTTTCGCTGGTCTTCCGTGACGTCCGCGTCCTGCGCGATGCGTTGGCTTCCGATGGTGACAATGCCCTCCAGGCATATGCCAAACAGCGCAAGGCCTACTACCACGTCCTCCGCACGCACGCGACGTGGAGCGCCCCGCTCATCACGGACACCGGCGACATCGCCGAGATGCTCCGGGAACAGGTGAAACGCGCACGGGAAGTCGACCCGTCGGCCGGAGGCTACGCGAACATCTTCGCGAACGGCCCGGACGGCCTCGCGACCGATGACGACGCGAGGGCACGATTCTATGGGGAAAACCTGCCCGGCGCACGCGTCCGCACCGCCCCGAAGGACCCGTCATCCCGACCTGCGTCCTTCCCGAATCCGCCCGAATAGACCGTACGTTCATCTGGCGTGGCACGCTACTGGCTTGGTAGGTTGTATCGAGCGCGAACGTGTCACGGTATACGTCGCAATACACTCGCGGAGAAGCCGTCTCCGACGGCGCGATTTTTCTTGCGCCCGCCGGACGGGAACCAGAAGGAGGCCACTCCGCAATCGGGGGAGTGGACATGGGGGATATGAGAATGCAACGAGGACGGTCATTCGTCGCGATCTTGCTCGCGGCAATGTTCAGTCTGGGGCTGCTCGGTGGCCCGGCTGCGATGGCACAGTCGCAGTCGGTCGACGTGTGGATGGAGGTCGGCACCGCCAATCCGGCGTTCGGCTGCTACGTCGATACCAGCATCGAGGTCCGCAGCGGCGGCGCAGCGGTCAGCGGTGCCGAGGTGGTCCTGCTCCTGTCGAACGATGCTGACGGCACGATGGTCAGCCAGGACGTCGGGACGACCGACGGCAATGGTATCGTCAGCCTCGGCTTCGACACGAGCGGCGCGCCGGCCGAAAAGACCTGGCTCGAGATCTCGGTCAACGGCTCCTACGTCGGTGGGCGCACCATCTGGGTCGGTGGCCCCGGCTGCGATGGCGCTCCGTCCCTGCTCGACCTGAGCGGCGACGTGCCGATGATCACGGACCAGGCGGCTGCGCCGGTCGCCGTCGATACGCCGAGCTCCGGCGGTACGTTCCTGGAGCCGGTGACCTACGTCCAGCAACGCAACCTGAGCTGCGAGTTCGCGGCGGTCTCCATCGCCACCGGCATGATCGGCGGCTGGATCGACGAATACGACATGGAGCAGCTCACCGGCCTCTCCGAAAACCCGCATTGGGGCTATCGCGGCAACATCAACGGCTGGTGGGGCAACACCGACGACTACGGCGTCTATGCCAGCGCCCTCATCCCGGGCCTGAACGCCCGCGGCTTCCAGGGTCACCAGTTCTACGGCGAGCCGGAAGACCTGATGGCATCGCTTGATGCCGGCCGGCCGACGATCGTCTGGCTCGGCATGTGGGGCGAGACGAGCTACGACGCCTACACCGCCGACGGCACGCGGTACCAGCTCACGCCCGGCATGCACGTCATGACCGCGTACGGCTACGACGAATGGGGCGTCTATCTCTCGGATCCGGCCAACGGCAGCCTCGTCTCCTATGACTGGGCCACCTTCAACGCCATGTGGCAGGTCATGGACGGAATGGCGCTCGGCGTCTCCTGGTAGACACCAGAAAGCACCTGACAAGGAGAACGGGGGAGCGTGGATGGACGCTCCCCCGTTTTTCATGCCCCTCGTGTACCAGGTACAACGGCGTTGCAATATCCAGTGAGCGTGGGATACTCCGTGCACAGCACACGAACGCATTGCATCCCGCCGGAGAGAGCATGATCAGCCGCAGAGACCGACGCGTTGGCCTTGTCTACGACGACCGCTTCCTGCTTCACGACCCCGGTGACTACAAGATCCTCTACCGGGAGCCATTCCCGTTCGAGGAGCCCGTGCCACACATGTCGAACCCGCTCGTGGTCAAACGCACGAAGCGGCTGCTGGACCTGCTGGGCTACACGGACACCATGACATCGATTCCGGCTCATGTCGCCTGTGATGAGGTGTTGCTCGGCTATCACACGCCCGAATACATCGCCCGCGTTGGCGAGGTATCCCGGACCGGCGGCGACGTCGGCAACGGCGCGCCAATCGCGGCCGGAGGAGACGAAATTGCCCGCCTCGCGGTCGGCGGGGTCATTGCCGCGACCGACGCCGTCCTGAACGGCGACGTCCATCACGCCTACGCGCTCGTACGCCCACCGGGGCACCACGCGGTCGCCGACAAGGGCCTGGGGTTTTGCATCTACGCGAATGTCGCACTCGCCGCCCGGCACGCCCAACGAGCACATGGCATCCGCCGCGTGGCGATCCTCGACTGGGATGTCCATCACGGGAACGGCACGCAGGACGCCTTCTACGATGATCCGGACATCCTGTTCATCTCGATCCATCAGGAGAACCTGCTGCCGCTCGGGCTCGACCAGCTCGAACATACCGGCGAGGGCAATGGCGCCGGGACAAACGTCAACATCCCGCTCCCGGCAGGAGCTGGAAACCTCGCATGGTTCGAGGTCATGGAGCGCATCGTCCTTCCGATCATCCGCCAATTCGGACCGGAGCTCATCCTCATTTCGGCAGGACAGGACGCCAGCGTGCAGGATCCGCTGGGCCGCATGTCGCTCACGACCGCGGCCTATCGCGGAATGACCCGCATGATGCGGGATCTGTCCGAGGAAACGTGTGAAGGGCGTCTTGTTATCGCCCAGGAGGGTGGCTACAGCGAGTGGTACGCGCCTTATTGCTCTGCCGCCATCGCCGAGGGACTGCTCGAAGGCGTCAACGGCATCCAGCCGGTCGGTGAGCCATACGGGCCACGCGCCGAGTCGATGCCGCCATCACGCGAGATCAGCTGCGATAGCCGCAATGCCATCGAGGCTGCAGTACGGCAGCACAGCGAGAACTGGCGCATCGAGTAACGCGCCAGTTCTCCCGAACGCGATGAGCTAATTCGTCAGCGGCCGCACGCCCAGGTCCTTCGCCAGCTCCTCCAGCTCCGCGAGCACCGCTCGCCGAACCGGAACGCCCAGACGAGCATTGACCTCCTCTGCCTCGGCTTCGGGATCGCCTGGGATGAGCACTGTCTGGCCGCGATAGTCCTCGGCGACATCCATCTCTCGAAGCCGGGCGACCATCGCATCCATTTCTGCGGTGAAGTCGTCGAGATCGCGGAAGGCGTCGACCCTCCACGCCATGAACATGTGGCCGGTCTCGCCGCTATCCCCGCCTTCATGCGTTCGCGGGATGACACCGCTCCAGGGATTCCCGGCGAGCTGCCCGCAGAAGATCTCGACCATCAGCCCGAGCCCGTATCCCTTGTGGCCGGAATGCTCTCGCGGCCCGCCCAGCGGCGTCAGCCCGGTCGCCCCGAACGGGTCGGTTGTCGGCAGGCCGTCCTTGTCCACCGCCCACCCTTGCGGGATCGGGATACCGAGCCGCTTCGCAACCTCGATCTTGCCGACGGCGACCGTTGACGTCGACATATCGAGGCAGAATGGCTTTCCACCGGTTGGGATCGCGAAGGCGATCGGGTTGGTGCCCAGCGCCGGCTTACGGGCAAACATCGGGACGACCAGTGGCGACGTGTTCGTCATCGCCATGCCACCCATCCCTCGCTCCGCCGCCATCAGCGCGTACATCCCCGCGATGCCGAAATGGCTGCTGCTTCGCATCGTTGCCAGGCAAATACCGGTCTCTTCCGCCTTCTCGATGCACCGCTCCATCGCCCGGTGCGCCATGACCAGGCCAAGCCCGCCGTTCCCATCCAGCGCAATCGTCGACGGCATCTCCCGGACAACCGTCATCTGCGCGTCGGGCTTGACGTTCCCGAGTCGAAGACCCTTCAGGTAGAAGTCCATCCGCTGGACGCCATGCGTCTCCACGCCGCGCATATCGGCGATCAGGACGGCGTCCGCTGCGATCTCCGCATCCGCCTCCGGGAGTCCCGCTGACCTGAAGAGGTCCCGGATAAAATCGCGGATCCGCTCGTACGGGAATCGGGGCTCGTCCGTCCATGCATAGGCGGCCTTCGTCGAGGTCATTCGTTCATCCTCCTGCGGGTGGTCATGTCCTGTGCTGACGCATCGTAGCACCGGTTTTCCCCTCGCAACAGAGCCCGGGCATCCGCATGAGATGTCCCTCCTTCGCCAGAAGGATCGCCATCTTCGCCGTCGTCCCAAGACCGGCATGCGCTCGCGTTGCTTGACGCGCGAGACGGCCAACCGCTACCATAAGACCGTGATGGCAGGCCGAAACGGCGCTGTTGTCGTGTGCGCGGGTCGAGGAGTCTCCCCGCTTCTGTTCCATCAAAGGAGCTCTTTTGGACGCTGACAGTCCGAGTTGCAGTTCAATTCATCCCCGGAACTGATCGGTCAGCGCCCACCTCACGGTCGCCCCGGTCAGCACCGGGGCCATAAGCCAGGAAATCCCACGCATCTTCAGGTCGACTCGACCTTATGGTGGTGTGTGCCCTGGTCAGGAAAGGCCGTGAACCATGTCCATCGCAACGCCACGTCGTTTCTACATCGATCACGACGCCGCTCATGAGGAGGCGATCGTCCGCCGTGTCCTCGTGACGCCTACCCGTCCTGCCGGTCGTCTGGCACAGCAGACGACGCATACGCGGAACGCCACGACCCTACTCGGCCTCGGCCGCCTCGTCCGTGGTCGCCTGATTCGCCGCGTGCGGTAATCGGTACAACACCCGAACCCGAATATGTCCCGGCGTCCCTAACTTTCGCCGGGTCCGGGATGGCCCTGCGCGCGTCTTGCGTGTGGGGCTTCGGGCTGGTGTGACCTGTGAAGGGAGGCGACGATGCCTGAAGAGAACGACGGCGGCGTGGCCGTCGACACCACGACCCTGCTCGACGACATTCGGGTCGCGATCTCGGCAGCCGATGCCGACCTTGCTCGGCAGCTTGCGCACCGCATGCTGGAAGACGACGCGCTCGAACTCCTCGAGGATCTTGACGGGAGCGAGCTCGCCCGGCTCTTCGCCTTCCTCGGCGATGAATCACTTGCCATCCTGTTGTCCCGACTGGACGATCGCGACGCCGCCGGCATCCTGACGCGGATGACGTCCCTGCAGGCGGCAGAAATCCTCGAACAAATCGACCCGGACGACGCCACCGACATCCTGACAGAGGTCGAGGCCCGGGACCCCGACGCCGCGGACACCATCCTTGTCGAGATGGATCCCGCGGACGCCGCCGAGATCCGCGAGCTGATGCTCTACGGCCCGGATACCGCCGGCGGCATGATGACCCCGGAGTTCGTCGCCGTCTACCCGGATCTCCGGGCGGACGAGACGGTCCGCGCCCTTCGCGAGGTCGCGGCGGAGACCGAGCACCTCCACTACGTCTACGTCGTCGACCGCGAGGACCGGCTCCTCGGCGTGCTGTCACTGCACAGCCTGGTGCTCAGCCCGCCGGAGACGAAGGTGATCGACCTCATCGCGCCAGATACCTGGAGCGTCCGGGTAGACGATGACCAGGAGCTCGCCGCGCGGATCGTGACCGAACGTGGCCTGCTCGCGATCCCGGTCGTCGACCTTCAAGGCCGCCTCGTCGGCGTCATCACGCACGACGACATCGACGAGATCATCGAGGAAGAGGCAACCGAAGACATGGAGCGCCTCGGCGGCGCCCAGCCACTGGACGTCTCCTACACTCGCGCGACGCCGTGGATGCTGTTCCGCAAGCGCATCACGTGGCTGCTCGTCCTCTTCCTCGCCCAATTCGTGACCATCGCAATCCAGGAGCGATATCAATCGGTCCTCGAGCAGGTAACGATGCTCGCCGTCTTCGTCCCGATCCTGATCGGAACCGGCGGTAATGTGGGTTCGCAGACGGTCTCCACGATCATCCGCGCGATGGCGGTAGGCGAGATCCTGCCGCGACACGTTCCCCGTATCATCGCCAAGGAAGCGGCAACCGGCCTGGCGCTGGGCGTCGTGATGGGTGCCCTGATGTTCGGCCGGGCCATGCTTACCGGTGATGGCAGCGCCAACCTGGCCCTGACTGTCGGCCTGACCATCCTCGCGCTCACCACGTGGGCGGCGACGATCGGCGCGATCCTGCCAATGGTCCTGCAACGGCTAAAGGTGGACCCCGCGGTCGTCTCCGCGCCATTCATCAGCAGCCTCGTCGATGGCACCGGACTCATCATCTACTTCACGCTGGCGGTGAAGATCATGGGTCTGTAGCAGCGCTACAGCCCCGCGACGGTATGAACATCCGTGCTACCATTCCGGCACGATCGTGACAGGCAGTCACGATTCAGTCGTTCATCCTCTTTCACAGGTCCTGAATCGCCATGCATGCCGACGTCGTCATCGCCATTGGACCGGAAGACACCCTTCCGGCCATCCTGACCCAGATCCACAACGCCGGTTTCGGCGCCAACGCGATGGTGCTGCGCCCGCGTCGCACGTCGATCGAGCGACAGCTCCAGCGCATGAATATCCCGACCGGGCAGATGCCGGACCGGGTCGGCTCGGCCGACGCCGCGCTGGTCATCCACGCGGCATCCCGATCCACGATCGCCGCCGACCTGACACATCGTCACGGCGCATCGGCGACGTGGGTCGTCTCCCCGAACGGCACGTGGAATCTCCTCGACGACGATGTGGTCAAGGAGCCCGTCTCCCGACCGGAAACGACGCCTGCGACCATGCCCGTGCCACACGCTGCGGAGGACATGGTTCCCGACGGATCGCCGGACATCTGATACATTCCATGCAAGCGTGCGGGCATCGATGTCTCCCGCGCGACGTTCATTACAGGGTGGCGGACAATCCCGGTGGATATCCCGAACACGCTTGCACTCGTCTGGCAACAGGTCCTCGTCTCGCTGCGGGTGCTCGTCGACCGCACCGCACAGATTTGCGCCATCACCACATTGTTCATGACGGTGATCTCCATCGGGGTCGCACCCGATGTCGAGCCCGGTCCGGGAACCTGGCTGACGCTCCTCGCGATCGCCGGGCTTTCCCTGCTTGCCGTCGTGACCTACGTCGCCAGTCGCTCCTACCAGGCCTCGCCCGCCAACCGACAGCACCGCCTGACCGCGGCCATGACCTTCGCGGTCGTCGCCCTGCTGCTGAATCTCTTCTTCGGGTTCTGGTCCACCGCCCTGCTGGCCGCCGCGATCATCACGCTCGCCCGCCAGGCGCGGACGGTCCGGGCAGGCTCGTTCCCCTGGATCATGTGCGCCACGATCGTTACGTTGATCCCGTGGTGGACATGGACCGCCCTCGATGACTGGGATCCGGGGCTTCTCGTCCTGTTGCCACTCGCCATCCTTGCGTTCATCAGCGGAGGGCACATCCGCGAGGCGTACGCCCCACCACCGGTCGAAGATCGCCTGATCTCCACCCGCGCGCATCGCTACGGCGCGTGGATGGGGATGCTGCTCGGCGGTATCCTCATCATCGTGGCCGGGCTGATCGGTGAATCCTCTCACGCCTGGCTCGCGCTTGGAGGCATCATCATGGCACTCGGCGTCGCCCTCGAAGCAGGCGTCCGTATCTCGGATGACCATCCCGGACAAGCCTCGGCCGCGATCTCCGACACGGCCTTCGTCCTCGCCGCAATCTGCTGGCTGACGAGCATCACATGAGCTGCATCCTCGCCATCGACCTCGGCACATCCTCGATCAAGCTGCTGCGCCTCGACCCGGACGGCGCGATGACCATCGATCGTGTGCCGTGTGACCGGCTGGATGTCGAGGAATGGCTGGATATCATCGCCGGAAACATCTCAGAACATGGCGATGGCGAGCGGATCAGCACCGTTTCCATCACGGGCCAGATGCATGGCCTGATGACACTCGAGAACGGGGAGACCTGGGGCGAGGGCATCCCCTGGCACGACCAGCGGACCGCAGAGATGCTTCCGGCGATCCGACGACGCATCGGCGATGGAGCCGCGCTCGCGACCGGAGGACCGATCGTGGCGGGATTCCAGGCCGCGACCCTTGCCTGGATCCGCGCGAACGACCCATCCCGATGGAGTCGGCTACTCGAGGTCTTCCTTCCCAAGGACGCCCTCATCTACACCCTCACCGGCCGGCATGTGACGGATCCGAGCGATGCCGTCGGGACCGGCCTCTTTGCGCCGGAGCGCGGCACCTGGGCGTGGGAAATCGTCGGCGCGCTCCGGATTCCCCGACCGTGGCTGCCGGACATTATCCCGTCCGGCTCGGTGGCCGGTCGTATCACCGGGGACGCCGCCTCGCGAACGGGCCTGTCAGCCGGCACACCGGTGGTGATTGCCGGCGGTGACGCCGCTGTCGGCGCGTATGGCGCCGGGGTGAACCGCGAGGGCAATGCGCTGGTGATGCTGAGCAGCGGGGCCCAGGTCATCCTGCCTATCAACTCGTGGAACCATGACCCTGAGGGCCGCTGGTACACGTGGCCTTCTGTGGCCCCGGCAACCGGTGAATCTACACGGTTTCTCCGCGTCGGGACGTTGCTCAACGCCGGGATTGCCATGTCATGGGCCGGAAAGGCGATTTCGGACGCGCCGATCGCTGACCGGCCGACCGATCTCATCGCATTGCCACACCTGATCGGGACTCGCGAGGATCCGGCGAAACAAGGCACGATCCTCGGCATCACGCCAGACACGACTCCGGGGGAGCTGCGCCGGGCGTTGCTGGAAGGAGTGGCCTACTCCATCCGCCAGAAGCTGGATGAGATGACCTCCGCCGGGGCGCCTCCCGCGCACATCCGGATCGGCGGTGGGCTGGCCCGGGAGGCGGCATGGCGTCAGGTGTTCGCGGACATCCTCCGTCGCCCGGTCGAGCACATCAGGCTCCATGACCTGTCGGCTTACGGTGCCGCCATCCTGGCGCGGACGGCGATGGGCGAATCCGGCCCGGAGTCACCGGTCGCTGACATCCAGCAGCCGGACCCTGCGACGAGCGCGCTGTATGAGCCTCGCTACGCCCGATACCTGCAGATCGACACAGCGCTGGCGCCGCTGTTCCGGGTCATGGACTCCTCTTCCCGCGCACGATGACCGCTCC
>DATGPC010000060.1:0-20615 GCA_035305265.1 Thermomicrobiales bacterium
GCCAGGTGCAGGTGCCGAACATCGTCGTGTTCCTCAACAAGACCGACATGCTCGATGACGAGGAGCTGCTGGAGCTCGTCGAGCTCGAGGTGCGCGAGCTGCTGAGCGAGTACGAGTTCCCCGGCGACGAGGTGCCGGTGATCCGCGGCTCGGCGCTGGCGGCGCTGGAGAGCGACAGCACCGACATCAGCGCGCCGGAGTACGCGCCGATCCTGGAGCTGATGCAGGCGGTGGATGACTACATCCCGACGCCGGAGCGCGCGGTCGACCAGGACTTCCTGATGCCGGTCGAGGACGTCTTCGGCATCAAGGGACGCGGCACGGTGGTGACCGGGCGCATCGAGCGCGGCAAGGTCGCGACCGGTGACGAGATCGAGATCGTCGGCATGGGCGAGCGGCGCAAGGTCGTGGTGACCGGCGTCGAGATGTTCCAGAAGACGCTCGATGCGGGTGAGGCCGGCGACAATGTCGGCTGCCTGCTGCGCGGTGTGGAGCGGACCGATGTCCAGCGTGGCCAGGTGCTGGCCAAGCCGGGGTCGATCAACCCGCACACGAAGTTCCAGGCCGAGGTGTATGTGCTCTCCAAGGAGGAGGGCGGGCGGCACACGCCGTTCTTCCCGGGGTACCGGCCGCAGTTCTACATCCGGACGACGGACGTGACGGGCATCATCCAGTTGCCGGAAGGCACGGAAATGGTGATGCCGGGCGACAACATCCAGATGGGCGTCGAGCTGATCACGCCGGTGGCGATCGAGGAAGGGCTGCGGTTCGCGATCCGCGAGGGCGGCCGCACGGTGGGCGCCGGCGCGGTGACCTCCATTACCGAGTAATATGTGCTCCTGGAGGAGGGGCGTCGATTGGCGCCTCTCCCTCCTGGACGTGTGAGGCGGGCCGGGTTCGGCCAAATGCCTGAGGATGTTGTATAATGGCCAAGAAGTCGAAGGCTGATCGGCCGGTGGTGACGATGGAGTGCACGGCTTGCCGTGAGCGCAACTACACCACCGAGAAGAATCGGCGCAACGATCCGGGCCGGCTCGAGCTGAAGAAGTTCTGCCCCCGGTGTCGTACCCATCAGCTGCATCGCGAGACGCGATAAGACAGGTACCGCGGAAACGCGGTCATAGGGTCGTAGCTCAATTGGTAGAGCAGCGGTCTCCAAAACCGCAGGTTGCGGGTTCGATTCCTGCCGGCCCTGCCCGGTCAAAAACCGAGTGGAGGTGGGGCGGGCCTATGGCACGCCCCATTTCATTGTTCTTCCGGAAATTGTAGAATCACCTCTTTGGATAGTGGAGCCCCTGTTCGTGATGCAGGACGCCGGGGTCGAGTATGTGAAGGAATAGTGATTTGAGCGTCGAAGAGAATGCTGCCCCAAAGCGCCGGTCTTCCGCCGCAAATCGCAGACGAAGCCGGAAAGCCGGCTCCCGGCAGTCCGGAGCTACGACGACTCCTCAGGTCGATAACGCGACCGTCGCGACGACCGACGAGGCTCAACCAGCTGCCCGCCCGACGCGGGGCCGACGTCGCCGCACTGCCGAGGCGGAGCCGGTACCGGAAACGGCCGAAACCACCGCGACCAGCGATCCGCTGGACAAGGCTGCTCGCCGGCGCGAAGAGCGCAAGAAGGCGAAGCAGCAGCAGCCGGAGCGCTCTGGCGTTGGCAAGGTCGTCAATACCGAGCGATTCGGCGGTCTCCGGAAGTTCTACAACGACACATCATCGGAGATCCGCAAAGTCGTCTGGCCGGATCGCGAATCTACCCGTAACCTCACCATCGTCGTGATCGCGCTGTCGACGATCCTGGGCTTCCTGCTTGGTGGCATCGACTGGGTCCTCTTCCAGCTGTTCGAGGCGATCGGCTAGAAATCCGGACTGATCCAGCACATTCACTCAGGAGGGTCACATGGAACGCCCGTCATTGCGCGAGCGCCTGGCCGCGAAGCGAGCCGAAGAAGCCGGCGTCGCGGAGAGCGAGCTCGAAGGCAAGTGGTACGTGTTGCACACGTACTCTGGATATGAAAACAAGGTCAAGAAGACCATCGAAAGCCGTGTCGAGGCATTCGACATGGGCGATCGGGTCTTCGAGGTCGTGGTCCCGACCCAGGAAGAGGTCGAAATCAAGGATGGGCAGCGCAAGACTGTCCAGCGCAAGGTCTTCCCCGGGTATGTGCTCGTCCGAATGGAGATGGATGAGGATACCTGGTACCAGCTGCGCAATACCCCCGGTGTGACCGGGTTTGTCAGCCAGGATAACAAGCCGGTGCCGCTGAGTGGCGATGTCGCCACGAACGTCCTCCAGGAGATGGAGGCCGAGGCGCCGAAGGTCAACGTCTCGTTCGCGCTCGGGGATACGGTTCGGATCATCGATGGTCCGTTCGCCGATTTCCGTGGCGAGGTCGATGAAGTCAATCAGGAGAAGGGCAAGATCAAAGTTCTTGTATCCTTCTTCGGTCGCGAGACGCCGGTGGAGCTCGACTTCCTCCAGGCGGAACGCGAAACCTAAATTCGTCTGTTTCGGGAGAGCAGATCCGTCAGACAACACCGTGACGAGGTCACGGCGGCGGAACGTGTACAACGGCCAGAAAGGATATTTCATTGGCTAAGAAGATTCGTGGATATGTGAAACTGCAGCTTCCTGCAGGCAAGGCCACGCCGGCACCGCCGGTTGGTCCGGCGCTGGGTCAGCACGGTATCGCGCTGATGCAGTTCTGCAAGGAGTACAACGAGCGCACGCAGCAGATGGCTGGCCAGATCATCCCGGTCGTCATCACGGTGTACGAGGATCGCTCGTTCACGTTCGTCACCAAAACCCCGCCCGCCGCGGACCTGCTTCGCAAGGCGGCCGGCGTCCAGAAGGGTGCCGGGAACCCGCGCACCGATCGCGTCGGCAAGGTGACCGAGGCGCAGGTGCGCGAGATTGCCGAGCTCAAGATGAAGGACCTGAACGCGGTCGACGTCGAAGGCGCGATCAAGCAGGTCAAGGGAACCGCCCGCAGCATGGGCATCGAGGTCGCGGGCTAACCAGCCGCGCCATTGAACACCGTGGGAGGGGTTTATAGGCGCCCCGTCTGGACCACCGGAGGTAGTAATGGGTAAGAAATACATCGAGGCGGCCAAGCTGGTTGACAGCGATCGACAGTACACGGTCGAAGAGGCTGCCGAACTGATCAAGAAGGTCTCCTTCGCGAACTTCGACGAGACCATCGAGCTCCATGCGCGCCTGGGTATCGATCCCCGGCAGGCTGACCAGGCGGTCCGGTCCACCGTGACTCTCCCGCACGGGTCGGGACGCCAGGTCCGCGTGCTCGTCTTCGCCGCCGGCGAGGCCGAGCGTGCCGCGCTCGACGCCGGCGCCGACTATGCCGGTTCGGACGAGCTGGTCCAGCAGATCCAGGGCGGTTGGCTCGAGTTCGACGCCACCATCGCCATGGCGGACCAGATGGGCAAGGTCGGTGGTCTTGGTCGTATCCTCGGTCGCCGCGGTCTCATGCCGAACCCGCGCTCTGGCACGGTGGTCCGCGAGGTCTCCGACCTCCCGACCGTCATCCGCGAGCTGAAGGGTGGACGTGTCGAGTTCCGCAACGACCGCACCGGAAACGTGCACGTGACGATCGGCCGCAAGTCCTTCGACGAGAAGCAGATCGAGGAGAACATCCTTGCGGTGGTCGATGCCCTGAACCGGGTCAAGCCGACTGGACTTAAGGGCATCTACATGCGTACACTTGCCGTCGCGACGACGATGAGCCCGGGTATCCGGCTCGACATCAATGACTCGCTTGCGAAGTCGGCGAACGTCGCGCGCTAAACACCGTAACCGAACAAGGATCTCGTACTGGCCGAAGACCGTCGGCGTGAGGCGACTCACTTAATCCCCGACCGAGGCTCAGGATTTCTCACGACCATTCGTGGCGTGCGCCCTTGGCTGTTGTCTGCCCAGGGCGTTTTTCTTGCCAGGGAGAGGGTTCCAACCCCTCACAAAATCCAACAGGGAAGGAGGTGAACACCATGCCAACTGCACAGAAAGCAGCCGAAATCGACCTGCTGGTAGACCGCTTCGAGCGGGCGCAGATCGCGATCCTGACGGATTACCGCGGCCTGTCGGTCGCGCAGCTCCAGGAGCTTCGTTCCTCGCTGCGCCCGGTGGACTCGGAGTTCCGTGTCGCCAAGAACACGCTGGTCCGCATCGCGGCCGAGCGGGCAGGGATCGAGGGCCTCGAGCCGCATCTCGAAGGCCCGACGGCCGTCCTGTTCGGCTTCGGAGATGTCGCGGCCCCGGCGAAGGCGGTTTCCGACTTCGCTCGTTCGTCGCGCATCCTCGAAGTGAAGGCCGGCCTGATGAACGGCCAGGTCCTTTCAACGGCCGAGGTCGAAGCGATCGCAACGCTTCCGCCGCGCGAGGAACTGCTCGGCAAGCTCGTCGGTATGCTGGCGTCTCCGATGGCTCGCGCCGTCGGTGTCCTCGGCGGACCGTCCCGCTCCGTGGCCTACCTGGTCAACGCGCGGATCGAGTCGCTCGGTGGCGAAGCCGAAGCGGCCGACTAACACCCGTTTCTTGTTGACGTTCAACCAATCAATCATGACGCGGGCATAGGCTCGCACACAGGAGACAATCACCATGGCCGATCAGGCTCAGATCATCGAAACTCTTGAGGGTATGACCGTCCTCGAGCTCAACGAGCTCGTTAAGGCGCTTGAGGAGAAGTGGGGCGTTTCCGCCGCTGCTCCGGTCGCCGTTGCTGGTGCCGCTGGTGCGGCCGCCGGTGGCACAGGCGCTGCCGCCGAGGAAGAGAAGACCGAGTTCGACGTCGTCCTCACGGAAGTCGGCGCGAACAAGATCCAGGTCATCAAGGCGGTCCGCGAGCTGACCAGCCTTGGCCTCAAGGAGGCGAAGGACCTCGTCGATTCCGCGCCGAAGGCCATCAAGGAGGCCGTCGCCAAGGAAGAGGCCGAGGCCGCCAAGGCGAAGCTGGAAGAGGCTGGCGCCAAGGCCGAGGTCAAGTAAGATCTCCTGTCGGGACGTTCGGCACTTGCCGGGCGTCCCGGCAACCCGGGTAGCGGAATTGTGCTGAGCCGGGACGTGTTTTATACTCTTAGGCGCGATAGCGTGTTCTTCGGGGCGTGGCGCAGTCCGGTAGCGCACCGGTATGGGGTACCGGTGGTCGGAGGTTCGAATCCTCTCGCCCCGACCAAGACATAGACGTTGTCGCACTTCCCCCGGCATGAGGGAGGGCTGGAACAGTGGGCAACGCGCTCATGACATGCCCCTCATGTCGGGGGTTGTTCGTCCGACATTCCTCCCTGGTAATTGGTCAACGAGCTCGCCGGGCAACGATGCCCGGTTGGCAGTACGCGAGGTTGGCGCACATGAGCAGCGTTCCCGAGGTTACGACCCGATGGCGGATCATCATCGCGGACGATGAATCCCTGATTCGACTGGATCTGCGGGAAATGCTCACCAACCTTGGTTACGAGGTTGTGGGTGAGGCCAGCGACGGGCGGACAGCCATCGAGCTCGCCAAGCGGCTCCGGCCGGATCTCCTGATCATGGACATCCAGATGCCAGAGGTGGACGGTATCGCCGCCGCCGAAGAGCTCACGCGGGAACGGATTGCACCTGTGGTCCTGCTGACCGCGTTCTCGGACCAGGTCCTGGTCGAGCGGGCCCGTGAGGCTGGCGTTGTTGGCTATGTCGTCAAGCCGTTCCGCGAGGCGGAACTGATGCCGGTCATCGAGCTCTCTCGCGCGCGATTCGAAGAGTTTCGGACGCTGGAGAAGGAAGTCGGTGGCCTGAAAGACGCCCTCGAGACGCGGAAAGTGCTCGAGCGCGCCAAAGGCATTCTCATGGAAGTCCATGGCATGCGCGAATCCGAGGCATTCCATCGCATTCGCAAGACCAGCATGGACGCCCGGAAGTCGATGAAGGAAGTGTCCGAGGCCATCCTGCTCGCGCACGAGATGGATTCATCGATCTCCTCCGAGGAAAGCCGCAGCTCGGAGCGCGTTGAAGAGTAGGACCATATCCCACTGGAAAATGAGAAACGACCTGGCGACAGATGATCGCCAGGTCGTTTTTTTGTGCCTGCTGAACGTGGATCCACCGTTGCAACGGCCAGGACGGCCCCAGGACGTCGCGCGGCTCGTCGTGCGGGTCCGGAGTCCTGCGGCAGGGAGAGACGCCTCTGGAGAGCTTTGAGCCGCCGGTGTGGACTCATCGGACGATCGCCGGATCTCCACCTGGATGACTTCCGGGGTGCTGCTTGTCCACGTGACGCCACGAGGCAGCGTGATCTGCGGTTCGATCTCGTGCGTGCCTGGCTCAAGACCTTCCACATCGACCACGACCCGGATGTCGCTGCTCTCCATCTCCGCCAGCGTTGCGCTCGAGCCGTCCACCGAGATCGAGATCGTGCGTGGCTCCACCGTCGCCGTGTATCCATCCGGGACGTTGACGGTCAGCACCGGCAGGCCCGTCAGCGTCTGCTCCGAGACCGAGACATCGTCCATCGCCACCCGAACCTCGACCTGGCCATCAGACGGCTCGATGACGGTGACGCCGGGCGGGAGGTCCGTGAGACCCACAACCTCGCTGATCGACGAGGTAGCACCGGTGATGTCTACCGGCTCCGTGTTGACGAACAGGAGCGAATCGAGCACCTCGGGCGGACCATCGACCACCACGGTGTCCGGGAAGACCGCCCGCTGCTGCATCGAATGCCCCTCGGCTGGGACTCCTGTGATGACCGGGATCACGGAGACCTGCTTCCCACGGGATTCGATCTCGATCATCGTAGAGATCTGCGCCGGAAGCACCTCCACCTCACTGACTCGTTGCCCGTTGCTGTCCACTGCGTAGGGCGTGAAGACCTCCGTGAACGAGCTTGATCGGTTGTCGAGGGTTACCGGAAGCGTCACGCGCTCGACACGGTTGACGGCGGACGATGGCCCGGAAACGGTGACCTGGGTGACCTCTGGCACGATCTCGCCGACCATCCGCGGGTCCTCCGCTGGCGTCGTATTCTGCACCTCGAGAGGCATCACCTCGGCGACGAGTTCATCGATCTGGACGTTGACGTGCGACGGCTCGACCGTGATGACTGCGGATGTGTCTGGTGCACGGACGAGGACCGGAAGTCGGTATTCCCCCGGGCCGTTCACGGTGGATGTGTCCAGATAGACTGAGATGTCTGCCCGGTTGAGGTGCGAGAATTCTGATTCCGGCCCCTGCACGCGAACCTGCGTTGTGGGCAGCGTCGTGACCATGATCATCGAGTCTTCGAGTGACTCCACCGCGATATCCATCTCGCGATAGACGCGGGTGATGATGGGGTCGGTGAGCTGCGTCACCCATCCCCACAGGAACGTGGCGATCGCAAGTGAGAGCAGGAAACGAAAGACGATGCTGGCGTTCAGGGCGGCCGGGAGTCGCTCGTACCAGCGTCCTCCGTCGGCAGTGACATTCTTCATGGCGTGCGCGTCGTTTCACTACGGTTGCTTGCGCGGGTGGGACGGTCGTTCGATGCCGAGCGAGGCGCCTGCAGGAAGGCGCGGATGCCCTCGAGGCGTGAACCGCTGGCTCCGCTCCCGGCCTGGCGATCGATTCGCATCAGCGTGCGCAGCACGCGTCGCAGGCGGTCCTGGTCTAGGTTCCTGATCAACCGTCCGGAGTGGGCGACGGACATCTGCCCGGTCTCCTCGGATACCACCACGGCAAGTGCATCCGACTCTTCCGTGACACCGATCGCGGCGCGATGCCGTGTCCCGAGCTGGCTGGACGCCGAAATGTTGTCGGTCAGCGGAAGCACGACGCTCGCCGCGAGGATGCGGTTGTTGCCGATCACGACGGCGGCATCATGGAGCGGGGAGTTCGGGAAGAAGATGTTGATCAACAATTGCCGGGAGATGTCGGCATTGAGCGTCACGCCCTTGTCCACAAAATCCTGGAGCCCCGTCTCTCGTTCGATGACGATGAGGGCGCCATAGCGAAGCCGGGAGAGCTGGTGCGCCGCCCGGACCACCTCGTCGATCATGTGCTCGCTGAGGTGCTCTTCCTGCGCGGGGAACGGATTGCGGAGCCAGGTCCCGGCGTGGCCGAGTTGCTCGAACGCGCGCCGGAGCTCGGGCTGGAAGATGACCGGGATGGCGACGATGAGCGCGGGGTACAGCGACGCGAGAATGACGTTCAGCGTCCGAAGCTCGAGCAGCGTCCCGACCAAGAAAAGGCCGACGAACAGCGTGACGATGCCCCGGATGAGGCTCGACGCGCGCGTCCCGTGCACCACCCACAGCAACCAGTAGATGAGGATCGCGACGACGAGGATATCCAAAATGGTGCGAACGTTGAATAAACGTTCGAATATCCATTCCGGATTCGTCATCTCAACATCCGTTCAACTGAGTGGGCGACGTGGTGAGAAATTTGCCTGCTCCCGCGAGAACCTGAAGGCACGCCAATGCCAACCGCGTGTGCGACCGATTGCCACACAACTCCTTGTTCCTGCCGATCAGGTTCGCGTTTATTGCCATTCTACAATGGAACGCATTTCCCGACCTGCCGGATGCCGAATCGAATTGCTAGCGGCGACCGCGCCGGATGCGGCGTGGCTCGCCTGGACGTCGATAATCCTCGGCATCGATCTCGATCCAGAGCGTGAGACGGTGATCGAGCATCCTCGATGCGATCCGGTCGTCGATCTTCCTAATGTCGACATTCGTCGTGATCACTGTCGGCATCTGCTCGATGTACCGGTGATTGATGATCTGGTAGAGCTTTTCCCGCGCCCACGGCGTCGCGTTCTCGGTCCCGAGATCGTCGAGGACGAGGAGGGGAGCATTGCGGATCGCATTGAATCGCTCGTCGTAGCCCGATCCGGAGCTCGGATCAAAGGTCGACCGCAGGTGATCCAGGAGGTCCGGCACGACGGCGAAATAGACGCTCATGTTGTGCCATTCCATCGCGTATTTGGCGATCGCCACGGCAAGGTGCGTCTTCCCGACGCCGCAGGGTCCGCTCAGGAAGAGCCACCGGTGATCCGGTTCCTGGGCGAACGCCAACGCCGCCTCGAATGCTTCCTCGGTGCCGGAGATCGTGGGGTCGAAGTCGTCGAACTTGTGGTCGAGGAAGGTGTCGAGGTTCGAGAGGCGACGCAGTTCCTCCGCGCGCCGCTCATCGCGCTCGCGGATCTTGCACTGGCACGGGAAGAGGCGCCCAAAGCTCGGGTGCCCGACCGGGACGTCGGCTCGCAGGAAGCCGGCGTCCTGGCAAATCGGGCATTTGACTTCCTCGGCGCGTGCCAGCGGGATGCTCTTGCGCTCCGACGACCCGTTCGCACGAGCTGGGAAGTTCCTCATCACATCGCCAATTGGTTTCATCGCGTGTTCCTTTCCTGGCAGGTCAGTCATCAGGGGCGGGTGTGCCAGGCCTACATGTCGTCGTCGCGTCGTCCGGTCGCCGTCCAGTTCTCGAGGATGCGGACGATATAGCGCCAGCTTCTCCTGTTGTAGGCGACCGCCTCTCCAATCGCGTCCTCGATCCAGTCAGCAGGGTAGTCCCGGATCGCCTGTGTGATCTGGTCAGCGATCAGCGGCGTCAGCGGGCCGATGTTCTGCTCGTAGAGCCGGAACGCGTTGGGTGGATCGGCACTGATGCGGGGCGCGGACTTTCCTTCCCAAATGATAGCCGGTGGCGGCAACGCGCCGCGCTCCATCGCCGCGACGGTGTGTCGGTTGACCGGCGTATTGAGGTAATACCAATACGCCTCCTTGCGTCCTCGCGTCGCAACGAACCGGAGCAGGGTACCCCGGCCAACGGCGAGATCGAGTCCCTGCAGGATGCGCTCGTCGGGATCGTTGGTGATCCCGGATTTCCGCACGGCCCTTCGCAACGGCTCGTCCCGGAAGATCGATCGTTCGGCGATCGGCGTCTCGTCGCCTTCGAGGTCTGAGGCGATCCGGAAGACGGCGAGAGTGACCTGGAGTTCCTCGAACGACGTGATTTCGACAACGACGTCGCGAAGGAACTCGTAGGGAATCCGGACGGGCCGGCGTGATGGCTCCGATCGCTCCGTGGATGGAGAGGCTTTTGCGTCAAACACCATCATTCCTCGGGCTCCTGGAAGAGCTCGAGGTCGGCAAAGCGCGCCGTGCGATTGAAGAAGCGCAGGTTGATCGAGCCGACGGGACCGTTCCGGTGCTTGGCGATGATGAGCTCGGCGATGCCCTTCTTGTCGGAGTTCTCATCGTAGTACTCGTCGCGGTAGATGAACATCACGATGTCGGCGTCCTGCTCGATCGAGCCGGATTCGCGGAGGTCCGAAAGCATCGGGCGATGGTCCGAACGGGATTCGACGGCGCGCGAGAGTTGGGACAGGGCAATGACCGGGATGTTGAGCTCGCGGGCAAGGCCCTTGAGTCCACGGGAGATCTCCGAGATCTCCTGCACGCGGTTGTCAGAGCGCCGGCCGGACATGAGCTGGAGGTAGTCGATGACGACGAGGTCCAGACCCTTTTCGGCCTGCAGGCGACGGCACTTCGAGCGAACGTCCATGATCGACGCGTTCGCGCTGTCGTCGATGTAGATCTGGGCTTCGGAGAGCCGCCCGAATGCGCGAGAGACGCGATCCCACTCGTTGTCGTCCAACTGGCCGAGGCGAAGGCGATGGGAGTCGACTCCGGTCTCTGTTGCGAGCAGGCGCTGGACCAGCTGGTCAGCCGACATCTCGAGACTGAAAATGCCAACCGAGTGGCCGTTCTGGACCGCGGCGCCATAGGCGACACCGAGGGCAAAGGACGACTTTCCCATGGCAGGACGGGCGGCGAGAATAAGCAGGTCAGAGCGCTGCAATCCTCCCGTCATCTGGTCGAGGTCCTTGAACCCGGTCGGGACGCCGACAACATCGCCACGATGCTGTTGCAGATAATCGATCTGCTCGAAGTACCGATCGATTACGTCCGCGATCGGCTGGAAATCCTTCGTCTGTCGCTTTTGCGACACCTCGAACAGCGCGCGTTCGGCGGCGTCCAGCGCATCCTCGGTTTCGACCTCGTCCTGGAAGCCAATCCCGACGATCTCTGTCCCGGCCTCGATCAGCCGCCGACGTGTGGCCTGGCGGGAGACGATGCGGCCGTAGTATTCGACGTGGACCGAGGTCGGCACGGCGTTGAGGAGCGACGAGAGGTAGGTGACCCCGCCGACCTCCTCGAGGAGATCCCGCCGTTCGAGCTCATCCGAGAGCGTGACGAAGTCGGTCGGCTCGCGCTTGTTGTAGAGATCGAGTACGGCGCGATAGACCAGAGCATTGGCGTTGACGTAGAAGTCCTCTGGCTTGAGATACGACGCAACCTTGATGATGGCATCGCGGTCGATCAGAAGGCTTCCGAGGACCGATTGTTCTGCTTCGATATTGTGTGGGGGAAGCCGATCGACGGCCGTCTCCATGCCGGAAGTCCTTTACTGTACGAACACCCGATGAATGTACTGTACGTATTGTAGGCGACGGTGCAAGGGGAATGCAGAAGCCGGGCCCGTTCCTGATGAACGTGTGCCCGGCCTGCCAGGAATATCCGTGTTGTACCGCAGATTCCGGGACTACTCGGCGGATTCTTCCGTGGTGGCGTCGCCCTCGGCGGCTTCTTCGGTCTCGGAGCCCGCCTCGGCGTTCACCGTGACGGTGATCGACGGCCGCAGGCGACCAACGAGATGCACCGTGACGTTGTGCTCGCCGACCGTGCGGATCGGATCCTCGAGCTGCACCCGGCGGCGGTCGATCTGCTCGCCCACCTTGCTGGACAGCTGCTCGGCGACTTCCGCGGCAGTGATGGAGCCGAACAGGCGTCCACCTTCGCCGGCGCGAGCCTCGAACGTCAGCTTCTGGCCCTCGATCTTCTCGGCGAGCGAGCGGAGCTGCTCTTCCTGCCGGGCGATCTTGCGCTCCTTGACGGCCTGATTGTGCGCCGCCATCTTCAGCTCACCCTCGCTGGCGTAGACTGCCAGACCCTGCGGGATGAGGTAATTGCGGGCATACCCACCGGAAACATTTTGGACCGTGCCGGCTTCACCAAGCTTCGGGACGTCCTGTCGAAGTACGACCTTCATCGACTGCTACCTTCCAACCATAAAACGCTGGTCTGCAATTCAGCACAAAAATCCACACCGGGAGGTTTGATCATCAACCGGTGCAGACGCGATACCAGTTCTGACCATTCTAGCGGGTTTACGACGACTCCTGCAATGCGGGACGAGGAGCACGCAATGAATCGCGATCGTCTTCCTTGACACGCACTTGTATATTGAGACTTAGTATCATTATCTTCGACGATTCGATCACGATGGAGAACTACCGATGGATCAAACGAGGGCTGACGACATTGAGGTGTTCACCGGCAATGAGGATCAATACGATGTGGCGGTCGTCGGAGGTGGCGCGGCAGGGTTGAGCGCGGCGCTCATGCTGGGCAGGGCGCTGCGCCGGGTGATCGTGATCGACGCTGGAGCACCGCGGAACGCTCCGGCGGAACACATGCATGCCTTCCTTGGGCACGATGGCCTCCCGCCTTCAGAGCTGCTTGAAAAGGGAAGGGCAGAGATCCAGAGTTATGGAGTCGAGGTGGTTCAGGACTCCGTAATTAGCATTCAGCAACGGGAGTCTCACTCGCACGGCAAGTCATTCACGCTATCTCTCGACAACGTTGCGCCTGTATCCGCGCGACGCCTCCTGATCGCAACAGGCGCGCGGGACGCATTGCCCGATATCCCGGGCCTGGCAGAGGTGTGGGGACGTGATGTTCACATTTGTCCTTACTGCCATGGGTACGAGGTCCGGAACACGCCCCTGGGCGTCATCGCAACCGGCGAGCACAGCGTTCCCTATGCCTTGATGATCCGGAACTGGACCCCCGACCTCGTCTTCTTCGAGGATCAGCGAGGTCCGTCGAGCGCGGAGGAGATCGAGCAGCTCGACGCGATGGAAATCCGACGGGTTCCTGGCAAGATCAGTCGTCTGGTTCTGGAAGACAACCGCCTGGCTGGCGTGGAGCTCGAGACCGGCGAGATCATCGATCGGTCAGCGATCTTCCTGGGATCCCAACTTGCCCCGGACCTGTCATTCGCCAGGGACCTCGGCCTCGCCATGAAGGAGACTCCCCAGGGGACGGTCATCGAGGTAGATCCCCAGGGGCGAACGAGCGTGCCGGGCGTTTGGGCGGCCGGCAATGTCGCCAATCCATCGCTGCAGGTCGTCGGCGCGGCGGCTGCAGGCAACATGGCCGGGGGCGCGATTAATATGGACCTGATCATGGAGGACGTTGGCCGACGGGTTGCCGATGCGCGAACCTCTCGGTCATCGGTCGTCAACGCGGCGCCGTGATGCGGAAGGGGGAACGCATTCGCGTTCCCCCTTCCGGACCCTCTTCCCTGTACGTGGTCATGCGCTCTAGAGCCTGGCCAGCCAATCCGTGACGCACCAACCAGTGCCGTACCGGGACGAACTTACGCGGACCCACTGGTGATCGTCCGCTTCGACCGGGCCTTCCAGGACTTCGACATAGGTCGCGTCCGGAAGAACCGCGATGATTTCGGCGCCCAGCGAGCCGGCTTCCCGCAGGTTGAGCTCGCCATCGAACACCCTGGCGGTGTCCCCAGGCTCGAGTCCGGCGCCGTCCACACGCTCCATGTAATCCCGAACGGCCCAGCCTTCACCCGACGGCGCGACGATCTTCCACCATGAGTAGCCGTCCGCTTCCCGTGGCCCATCGATGACGGATGCCGTTTCCCCCTGATAGAGGGCGGCTACCCATTCGCCCGCGGTACTCGGTTCGGCGCGGATGTTCAGTGCGTCGGTGTTCATGACGATTTGGTCCCCGGCCCGGATGCCACCGGTTGTGGCCGGGTCGGGCGTGCCCTTGCTCAGGAACTGTGCCGCCGCCCAACCGGCCCCCTCAGCCGTCTCGACCTGATACCAGGTGTGGCCATCCGACTCCTCGGGACCCGCCGTGATCGTGCCTGTTGCGTTTGTGGGCAGGACCGCCACCGGGTCGGCATCGATCGCCGGCTGCTCCCGGATATTGAGGGCATCGGTGTTCACGTAGACGGCCGCGCCGGCAGAGAACTGGTGTAATGTCGACGCGGAATCTCCACGTGCAAAGAAGTTTTCGGCCGCCCAGCCGGTACCGTACTCGGTCTCCAGCTTGATCCAAAGGAGGTTGTTCGCGACTTCGCCGACCTCCAGGATTTCGCCGGCCACGCCGGTTCCAAGCATGGTGACCACGTTTTCGGTGGAGCCGGGAGCTTCACGAAGGTTCACCGCATCCGTGTCGACAATGACGGTTTCCCCGACCGTGAAGTCGCTCTCCGGCGGAGTGGCGAACGGCGCCGACTCCAGGTACTGCTCCGCCATCCAGCCGGTGCCTTTTTCGGTCCGAACCTTCACCCATGCCATCGCGTCCGCGGTGACCGGACCGTCGACGACGGCGCCCGTTTCACCAGGTGAGAGGCTGACGATGGAGGATGCGTCCGTCGCCGGATTGCTTCGCAACCGCACGCCTTCCGGGTCGGCGACGCGAACGGCATCGCCGATGACGAAGCGAACCGGGATCTCGATATCGTCCTCGAACGCGAGGTACTGCTCGGTTGACCAGCCGGTCCCAAGCTCGGTCTCGACCCGGTACCACTTGTACCCATTGGCCGGCATCGGGCCCTCGATGACCGTCGCTTCCGTCATGAACGGTAGCGTGCCGACGATCAGTCCCTTGAGGGATGGCGTCTCGCGGATGTTGATCAGGTCACTGTTGGTGAAAACGACGTCGCCCGCGGCAAACTGACCTGCCGGCGGCGCGGCATCGCTTGCGGCAAAGGTTTCGGTTGCCAGCCAGCCCGATCCGCGATCGCCGTCAACGTGATACCAGACGAGATCGTCGACCGTTGTCGGGCCCTCGATCACCTGGAAGACCTCGCCAACCGGCACGCTCGCTACGATGGATTCAGACGTCCCGGGCTTGGACCGGAGGTTCGCGCCCTCTACGGAGGTGGCCACGACCTGCCCCGGGCTGTATTGCGGATTGGGCACGGTCTCTCGCGCGCCGGCAAGAACCTGGGCGACCGCCTCACGAATGTAGTCGAGGTCGGCGTAGAGTCCGTCACCGGGGCAGGTGCTGTCGTTGACGTCGCGGTGCCCGCAGATAGTCGGCAGGTTCGGTTGCTCGTGGAAGTCGGCGTGGCCAAGGGGATCGAGATATCGTCCGGCCCACGCCGTGATCCAGATCAGTCCGGCGAGCATCTCCGGCGTCGCGGTCTCGATCTTGAACGAGCCCATCGCGCAGATGCCGCTGCTGCCATAGGCGTACTGATACGCGTGGCCGCCGACGACGTTGTCGCCGCCGACCCGGCCCTCGTAGACGTTACCCATGAAGTCGACGAGGTAGTTGTAGCCGATATCGCCCCATCCGCGGGTGATCGCATGATAGTAGTGAATCGAGCGAATCTCGGCGAGAGGATCGCGGAAGTTCGAGGTTTCGGCGTGATGGATGATCACATGCTCGACTTCGACGTAGTCGGGGATCCATTCGCTCGCGCCGCGTTCGGCTCCGCCATAGGTCAGGTTCGCGCCCCATTCCTCACGCGAGATGATCGGAGGTCGCTGGAGCGAGGGAACCGGCGAATCCGTCGAGATGTCGTCGATTCCCGGCCCACCAGTCGCGTCGATATAGGTGAACTGCAATCCTGGCAGGCCGCGCGGCGTGCCATCGGCATCCAGCGTCTGGTACCGGACGTAGTTGGCCTCATCCGTGAACGCCAGCTGACCGAAGATGCGATTGTCACGATCCGCGGGACCGGCGTCGGTATGCGCCGGACCGATCACAACGGGGTCCGACCAGCTCACGCCGTCCGGACTGGTCTGGACCTGCACGGATGCGGCGAAATCGGTTTCTCCCGGCCAGTGGGGCGCGATGGCGTAGAAGGGGAAGTCGGCCTGGAAGCCGAGGTTGCCATCACCACCGACGTTGTCCGGCTGGGTCCACTCCGCAGCCTTGGTCGGTGTTCCCTGGGCGGCGACCTTGCGTCGAGGCAACCGCGCCGAGGCAGCTGCCGCCGAGAAGGCAGCGGTCGCCTTCATGATCGTCCTGCGGTCGAGCTTGGCCCTGGCGATGTGAGCGGCCGTCTTTTTGAGCTGCTCATGGTTATGTGTGTCAGCCACCGATAGATTCCCCCCGAAACATGCCGGGTCGGTACCAGCCATGAAGGACGTCAGCGTAACGAGCACCGTCCTACCGACCCGGGCAAAGTGTACGTACACCCTAGCACCGCTGTGACTGTCAGTCAAGAGCGTACGAACAAGATCGATATAACGTGTATTGAGGGAATCGTCGATGAAAAGAAGACCGCTCGCGCACGATGAACAATAAAGGGGAACAGGGAGGGCTCCATACCACGAGCCCTCCCTGTTCCCCTGGTGGCCAAGGATTCCGGCCGCTGGACCTAGCCGAACAGGTGTGACTTGAGGAATTCGAGGCTCATTGCCAGCATATGCGCTCGTTGCGCATTGTCCGCGGAACCGGCATGGCCCCCTTGCCGGTTCTCGTAGAAGAGGACGTTCGGAATGCCGCGCTCCTGCATCCGCGCCGCCATCTTGCGCGCCTGCACCGGTCCAACACGATCATCGCTCGTCGCCGTGTAGAACAGGACGGGTGGGTAGCTCACACCCTCACGCAGGTTGTGGTACGGCGAGAAGTTCTGGATGAAGGCCCACTCCTCGTCGTTGTCCGGGTCGCCGTATTCGGCGATCCAGGAGTATCCGGCCGAGAGTTTCGTGTAGCGTTTCATGTCGAGCAACGGCACCTGGCAAACGATCGCGCCGAACAGGTCCGGATAGTGCGTCAGCATGTTGCCGACCAGCAGGCCGCCGTTACTGCCGCCCATACAGCCGAGGTGTGCCGGTGATGTCACACCCCGCCCAACAAGGTCCTGCGCGACGGCGGCGAAGTCCTCATATGCTCGATGGCGATTCTCTCGCCGTGCGGCGTGGTGCCAATCCGGTCCGTATTCGCCGCCGCCCCGGATGTTCGCGACGACGTACACGCCTCCTTCTTCCAGCCAGGTCTTTCCCATGATGCCGTCGTATTGCGGCAGCATCGGAATCTGGAATCCGCCGTAGCCGGTAAGGAGCGTCGGGTTCCTACCGCTCATCTCGAGCTCGGTGGGTGACACCTGGAAGTAGGGGACACGAGTTCCGTCTTTCGAGGTTGCGAAATGCTGTTCGACCTTGAAGCGAGACTCGTTGAAGAACGACGGGGAGGTCTTGAGCGTCTCGACATCAGGTCTTCCGATCGATCCGAGCTGTAAGGTAGGCGGTTGCAGGAAGCCGGTCACGACCAACCAGAAATCGTCGCTATCGTCTGCATCAACCGCCGACACACTGATTCTCTGGTTGGGCTCGACCGAGCCCAGCTCTGACCGTGTCCATCCGTCGGTTCCAGAGGTGAGAACTTCGATCCGGGTGGAGACGTCCTTGAGCAGTGTCAGAAGTAGGTGGTTTCGAGTGCCTTCGAAGGCTACCAATGATGTTGCCTTGTCCGGTGTGAACAGCGCCGTCATGTGACGATCGCCACCGAGAAAGGCGTCGGCGTTGGCTGCAAGGAGCGAGCCGGCCGGATATGTTTCGCCGCCAACTTCCCACCTGGAGCGAGTGCGGACCAGCAGCCACTCGCGATGGAAAGCGGCATCCGCGTCATCCGGAATGTCCACCTGGATCGGCTGGTTCTCGCGAAGAACGTATGTTTTCCCGCTGAAGAAGTCGACCCGATCGATCAGCACGTCTCGTTCGAATCCCGGCGTCGAGTCGTGATACGCCCACAGCGCCATGTGATCCTCGGGGATCTCGTGGATGATCTCCGCCGTCTCCAGCGGCTCACCGCGCCGCCACCGACGCGCCTGGCGCGGATAGCTGGAGGTGGTCATCGTGCCCGGGCCGAAATCCGAACCGACGAAGATCGTGTCACGGTCGATCCACGACACCTGCGACTTGGCATGCGGGATGGAGAACCCGTCGGCGACGAACTCCCTGGACTCGACATCGAACTCCCGGATGACGACCGCGTCACCGCCGTCCGGCGACAGTCGCAGAAGCGCCCGGTCGTACGAATGCGGAAGCATTTGCGCGCCGGCGAAGACCCACTCGACGCCTTCCTCGCGGCCAAGCGCGTCGATGTCGAGAAGCACACCCCAGTCGGGTTTCGGCGTTCGGTAACTCTCCAGCGTGGTCCGGCGCCACAGTCCGCGTGGATGCTCAGCGTCGCGCCAGAAGTTGTAGTAGTACTCCCCGTGCTTGGCGATCATCGGGATGCGATCGTCGGAGTCCAGGATCTCGAGGATCGTTGCGGCGGTTTTCTGCAGCGTCAGCGCATCGAACGATCCCATGGTTCGGGCGTTCTGCTCGTCGACCCACTTCAGGGCATCGTCGTCGTAGATACCCTCCAGCCATTGCCATGTATCGTTCGTGGCCGCCCTGTCCGGGAACATTACATCTGTTGCCATATGGTTCTCCCTGGCCGAAAAGGTCTGTGAGTGTGTCGTGCATTGTCGCATCCGGCGGCGGCACCGGGGAGGAATACGACATCGCTTTGGCTCGTGCGATTATCCCGCGACCGCCGCCGTCTGTGGCCGGGCGACGCGCTCGATCTCGGTCAGGATGCCGTCGAGCGCCTGCTGCCACGGCACGTCGAGGTCGAGCAGCCGAATCCGGATCGAGTTCGGGGTGATCCGCAGCGCGTCGCCGGCGGCGCGTTCAAGCGCTGCGTGGGAGAGCTTCGCCGTCTCCACTGGACGGACAACGATCACGCGCTCCCGTTCCACCAGCGAGTCGATGCCCAGCTCGGTAGCGCGGATCCGCAGCCGGATGAGGGCGAGGAGGTGCTCGATCTCTTCGGGGAAGGGGCCGAACCGGTCGGCAAGCTCGTCTGCAAGGTCCTCGACATCCGCTAACGTGTTCACCGCCGCAATCTGCCGATAGGTATTCAGCCGTAGCTCGGTGTCCTGGATGTAATCATCCGGAATGAGCGCGGTCATCGGCAGGTCGAGCGTGACCGGACCCTGCTCGAGCGCCGGCTGGCCGGACCGAACCTCGTCGACGGCCTGGCTGAGGAGCCGCATGTACAGCTCGTAGCCGACCGTAGCGATATGCCCGCTCTGCTCGGCGCCGAGGATGTTGCCTGCGCCCCGGATCTCGAGGTCGCGCATCGCCACGCGGATACCAGCGCCCAGCTCCGTCGCTTCCTGGATCGTTTCCAGCCGCTCCTGTGCCTCGTAGCTGAGCGCCTTGTGCGGTTGGTAGAAGAGGTACGCGTACGCCCTGTTCGTGCTCCGGCCAACGCGGCCACGGAGCTGGTAGAGCTGGGTGAGACCCAACGTGTCGGCGTTGTCGATGACCATCGTGTTCACGTTCGCGATGTCGACCCCGGACTCGATGATCGTCGTCGCGATGAGCACGTCGAACTCATGGCGCATGAATTGGAGCATGACCTCTTCGAGGACGTGCTCGTCCATCTGACCATGCCCGACGCCGAAGCGAGCCTCCGGAACGATTTTCCGGAGGTGTTCGGCCAATCGGTCAATGTCGTGTACCCGGTTGTGTACCACATACACCTGGCCGCCTCGATCCAGCTCGCGCAGGATCACCTCGCGGGCCAAGGCATCCGAGAACGGCGTCACGAACGTGCGGATCGGCAGGCGTGCTTGTGGAGCAGTCTCGATCATCGAGATATCGCGGATGCCAGACAGCGACAGGTGGAGGGTCCGCGGGATCGGGGTCGCCGACATCGAGAGCACATCGACCTGCGTGCGTAGCGTTTTCAGGAACTCCTTCTGGCGCACGCCGAACCGCTGCTCCTCGTCGACGATGACGAGCCCGAGGTCCTTGAAGCCAATATCCTTCTGGACGAGGCGGTGCGTGCCGATGACGATGTCGACCTTGCCATCCTTCATGTCCTGGATCGTCTGTTGCTGCTGCTTCTTCGTTCGCAGGCGCGACATCATCTCGATATTGATCGGGAAGGCGGCCATCCGCTGCTTGAAGGTCTGGAAGTGCTGCAGCGCCAGGATGGTGGTCGGTACGAGGACGGCGACCTGTTTCCCGGCATTCGCGGCCTTGAATGCGGCCCGAATCGCGACCTCGGTCTTGCCGAACCCAACGTCACCACAGACGAGCCGGTCCATCGGGCGAGGCGACTCCATGTCGCTCTTCACTGCCTGGATCGCGGCAAGCTGGTCCGGCGTCTCCTCGTAGGGGAACGACTCGGCCAGCTCGTAGTCCCAGCGGGAATCGGGCGGGAATTGATATCCGGCACCGGAGTCCCGGTATGCGTAGAGCTGGATCAACTCGAACGCCATCTCGCGGACAGCGCGGCGGACTCGTCGCTTGGTCTTGACCCAGTCGCCGGAGCCGAGCTTGTTGAGCGACGGCGCGGCAGTGCCTCCCGCGCTGTAGCGAGTTACGCGATCGCTCTGGTCGACGGGGACGTAGAGCTTCTCGCCCTTCTGGAACTCCAGCTGCAGGTATTCGCGCTCGATACCGCCGGACTCACGGCGAACGAGCCCGACGAACTTCGAGATACCGTGATCGACGTGGACAACG
>DATGPC010000061.1:0-8759 GCA_035305265.1 Thermomicrobiales bacterium
TGACCAGCATACGGTGAGTCAGGATCGACGGAAAGCTCATTCCGCGACGATTTCACCCCATCGATCCCTGATCGCCTCGGGACTCGTCGGTTCCGAACCGAATTCGACTCCCGGTGTTCGCACCAGCCGGCGTATGGAAAAACGGCCGTCCGCCGAGGTCAGCACGATCCCGGACTCGTCCATCTCCTTCGAAGCCAGATAGAGCACCCCCGGAGCAACCTGCTCGGGCGTGAATTCCCGCTCCCCGACCTCCCGACTGAACACGCGTGTCGCCGCAACGGGAGAGATGCAATTGACTTGGATATCCGTGGAGTCGAACGATCCGGCAAGCTGGTTCATCAAACCGAACACCGCTGCCTTGCTCATGCCGTATGCGACGAGGTCGTTGGGCCTGTTCGAGGGACTCAGACCGTGCCCTGAGGTCGTGAAGACGATTCGACCGTAATCCTGGCGCTCCATGATCGGGATCACCGCCTGCGTCATCCACAGAGACGACTCCGCATTGATCGCGAAGATCGACGAAAAGGTTTCGGGCGGCATCCCGGTCGTGGTGTCCCGGCGAACGATCCCGGCATTGTTCACGAGGACGTCGATGCGGCCCAGCCGACCGCTCACCTCGCGCACCAGCTCGCGGCATGCGTCCGCCCTGCTGATGTCCTGGTACATGGCGATCGCGACACCACCGACCGACACAATTTCCCTCACTACACTGTCCGCAACAGACCGGTCTCGCCCGGTGCCGTCGCGCGATACCCCGGCATCGTGCACGACGACGGTAGCGCCTCGCCGGGCGAACCCGAGCGCGTAAGCGCGGCCCAGTCCTCGTCCCGCACCGGTAACGAGGACGACCTGTCCATCGAATCGAATCTCTCCCATAGGGACTTGACTCCTCCCGGTTAAACACAGCGGGGCAGGCCTGGTGAAGCCTGCCCCGCTGTTCGTTTCGACGTGTAATGTTACTTGACGACGATGTTCACCAGGCGTCCGGGCACCGAGATCTCTTTCACGATCGTCTTCCCGGCGATCTGCGACGAGATCTTCTCGGAGGCCTTGGCGGCAGCCAATTGATCCTCCTTCGAAGCACCGTTCGCGATAACGATCTTGTCCCGGACCTTGCCGTTGATCTGGACCGGAATCTCGACCGTATCCACCGTTGCCAGCGACTCATCATACGCCGGCCACGACTGCTGGTGAACCGAGAACTCGTTGCCCAGCCGGTGCCACATCTCCTCGGCAACGTACGGCGTGCTTGGAGCCATCAGCAACGTCAGGGTCTCGACGGCTTCTCGCCATGCCGCCGTCTTCGCCACCGGCGTCTCGCGCAGCTTCATCAGCTCGTTCGTGTACTCGATCAGCGCTGCGATCATCGTATTGAACGAGAAATCGTCGATGTCCTCGGTGACCTTCCGGATCGTGCGATGCGTCAGCGAACGCAGCGCCCGCACATCGCTCTCCGGCGCCTCACCATCCAGCTGCTTGTCACCCGTTTCAGACACGATCTGGAAGGCTCGCCGGATGAACCGCTCCATGCCAGTGATGCCGCGATCGTTCCACGGTCCACCCTGCTCCCAGGGCCCCAGGAACATCAGGTGCAGGCGCAGGGCGTCGGCGCCGTGTTCGGCGACCAGCTCGTCCGGCCCGACCTGCGTGCCCCGGCTCTTGCTCATCTTCACGCCTTCGGCGGACAGGATCATGCCCTGGTTGCGCAGGCGGGTGAACGGCTCACCGTGGTCGACCAGCCCGATATCCCGCAGGACCTTGGTGAAAAACCGCGCGTACAGCAGGTGCAGGATCGCATGCTCGATGCCGCCACAGTACAGGTCGACCGGTGTCCACTGCGCTGCTGTAGCCGGGTCGAACGGCGCCTTGTCGTAGTTCGGGCTCGTGTAGCGGAACCAGTACCACGAGGAATCCATGAAGGTGTCCATCGTGTCGGTCTCGCGCCGCGCATGGCCACCGCACGTGGGACAGGTCGTGTTCAGGAAGCCCTCGTGCGTCATTAAGGGGCTCTGGCCGGTCGGCTTGAACTCGGCGTCCAGCGGCAGCTCGACCGGCAGCTGGTCTTCAGGTACCGGTACCATGCCGCAATCGTCGCAATAGACGACCGGGATCGGCGTGCCCCAGTAACGCTGGCGGGAGATCAGCCAGTCACGCAGGCGCCACGTCACCTCGGCCTTGCCTCGCCCCTGCTTTTCCACCCATTCGATGACCTTTGGCTGGTCCTCGGGCATGCGCAGACCGTTCAGCGGGCCGGAATTCACGATCGTGCCCGGACCACTGTACGCCTCGGTCATCGTCTCGCCGTCCAGCGGTTCCTGACCATCGGGCTGGATCGTCGGTATGATCGGCAGGCCGAAATGCCGGGCAAACTGGAAGTCACGCTCGTCGCCCGACGGAACCGCCATGATCGCGCCCGTGCCGTAGCCCATCAGCACGTAGTCAGCGATCCAGACCGGGATCTTCTGGTCGTTCATCGGGTTAATCGCATAGGCGCCCGTGAACACGCCGGTCTTCGGCCTGCTCTCGTCCGTCGACTGGCGCTCGATCTCCGTCTCTCGCCGCGCCTTGTCGATGTAGGCCTCAACTTCCGCACGCTGCTCGTCGGTCGTGATCTTCTGGACCAGCGGATGCTCCGGCGCCATCACCATGAACGTTGCGCCAAAGACGGTGTCGGGTCGCGTCGTGAAGACCTCCAGCGTATCGCCGGTCTCCAGCTCGAACTGCAGGCGCGCACCCTCCGAGCGACCGATCCAGTTGCGCTGCATTGTCTTCACGCGCTCGGGCCAATCGACCTTGTCCAGGTCTGCCAGCAGCTCTTCGGCGTAGTCCGTGATCCGGAAGTACCACTGCTCCAGATCGCGCTTGTAGACTTCTGCGCCACAACGCTCGCAGATGCTGCCGTCCAGGACCTGCTCGTTGGCCAGCACGGTCTGGTCATTCGGGCACCACCAGACAGCGCCACCTGAGCGGTACGCCAGGCCGCGCTCCAGCATCTTCAGGAAGATCCACTGGTTCCACTTGTAGTAATCGGGGTCCGACGTGATGACCTCGCGCGACCAGTCGATCATCGCGCCCATCATGTCGTACTGCCGCTTCATCTGCGGGATGTTGTCGTAGGTCCACGTGGCCGGATGGATATTGTTCCGGATTGCGGCGTTCTCCGCCGGCAGTCCAAAGGCGTCGAAGCCCATCGGGAACAGCACGTTGTACCCGCGCATCCGCTGCAGCCGCGCGAAGACATCCGGGATGGCGAAGGCGTACCAGTGCCCGACGTGCAGCACGCCCGACGGGTACGGGTACATCGTCAGGGAATACCACTTGGGCTTGTCACTGGAGTCATCGACCCGATAGATCGCCTTCTCGTTCCATTCCTGACGCCACTTTGGCTCGATCGCCGTGTGGTCGTAGCGGTGTGCATCTGCTTCGTGGGTTTTCGGGGTCGCTTCTGACTGGACGCTCATGGCTGTTTCCTCGTGATCATGTGGCTGGTTAAAGAAATAGACGCCTTCATCCCTGTACAGGGACGAAGGCGTCTGGCGCTTCCGCGGTACCACCCCGCTTGATCAGGTTGGTGGATGCATCCGGCGCATTCGGGTGGAGCCGAGGGGACTCGAACCCCTGACCCCCACACTGCCAGTGTGGTGCTCTCCCAGCTGAGCTACGGCCCCATGTCATCGCGCCTGGGTGCGGCCACCGTTCCGTGATCCGCTTGATACCTGATAACGGAGGTTACCCGGCGTGAGCTATTGACTTACCCACGCGGCTCCCGGACGAGTTCGGCCTCTCGTGACGCCTCTCACCACCCGGCGTCTCTCTGAAGGGCGAAGCCTACTACTTCCGTTCATCGCCTGAACACATATGTGTCCACTCTTCAGCACCGGAAAAGGTTACCCCGTTCCGGAGCCATTGAAGTATAGGAGGCCTCGTTCCAGGTGTCAATGAAACCGGCACTCATCGCCCTATCCTGTCGCGGAAGACAGCGATCTGGGCAGTGTGCTCGCGTTTGTGGCCGTAAAACTGGTAGACGACCCAGTCGTCGAGGCTGTACTCACCGCCATACCACGGTAGCGTCCCGACCTCGCTCCAGGTGCCCGCCGGAACCCGCGAGGCGATAGCTGCAACGGCCTCGTAGGCCGAGGAATACTCCTCGAGCGTCTCACGGACGGATCGAGCGTTCCTCTTCGCGACCTCTTCGTCGTTGAACGCCTCACCGCTGGCCAGATATTGCTCCAGGCGCGGCGACTCTCCATCTTCAACCAACGCCCGAAGGACGTCTTCGAGCAAGAGCTCGTAGGATGCCAGGTGCGCGATGATCTGCCGCGTCGACCAGACGCCGCAAACACCTCCCTCATCCCAGTCCTCATCCGGGAGCCCCTCGATGGCACCCAGCACCGTGAGGTGGCCATATCTCATGACATCGAACGGGTTCACGGCGTGACCTCCTACCCTTTGACGTACGAGAGCTTTTCCGCGACGAGTCCATCCTGCACCCGGAACACATCGACGCCGCGAACGTGACCGTCTGTCGCCGAATCCCACGTATAGCGCCACCGAACCACGCAGCGATCTCCACAGGCAAAGATCTCTTCGGCGAGGAATGTCGCATCGGGACTCCCCGAGAAGAGATGTTCCCACGCCTGGCGCACGGCAACCTTGCCCTCGAAACGCTCACCATCCGGAGCCGGGTTCGTGGTGTCGAAAACGCAATCATCGGATATCAACGCCATGATCGCGTCCATATCATGCCGGTTGAATGCATCGTTGAAGCGCTCGACGATCTCGAAGGTTGTCGTCTCGTTCATCTCCTGGCCACTCGTACCCTTGCTTTTGTGACGGTTGCGTCGGACGTTGTCCCGCCTTGACGAAATCGTCTGTCCCGGATGGGCTAATGGTACTCGCGAATCGACCGGCGTCGTGCTCCGGGCGTACCATCGAGCGAACGACATCGGACCGACAGGAGGAGTTCACGACATGACAGAGAGCGCATCGATGCCGACAGACGGCCTCGCGGGTCAGGTGGAAGAGATCATTGGCCGTTTCGAGCTGCTCAGTGCTGCCCGCGATACGGCGGTCAACAACGGTCGGCAAGTCGTCAGGATGGCCGCGAACGCGGTACGTGCGCTCCACAGGGGCGACGATGCGAAGGAGCTCCTGGCGGACGCCCGCTCACTCCTCGACGAGATCCGGGAAACGACAAAGCCCTATCCAAATGTCTACTGGGCCGGATATGTCCAGGACGCAATGAAGGAATACACCGAGGCGGAGATCACGTCGGCGTTGCTCTCCGGCGACTCCATCCCCGACGCCGCGGCACTACACGTCGAGGACGCGGCCTGGCTGAACGGGCTCGCGGAAGCCGCAAGCGAATTGCGACGAGATACGCTCGATGCCCTCCGGCGAGACGACACGGCTCGTGCCGAGGAGCTTCTGGCGCAGATGGACGCGGTCTATGCGGTGCTGGTGACGGTGGACTTCCCGGATGCGGTAACCAGTGGTCTGCGGCGCACCACCGATCAATTCAGGGGCGTGCTCGAGCGGACGCGCGGTGATGTGACTATGTCCGTCCGCCAGAGCCGACTGGAGCACGCGCTGCGGGAGGCGGAACGACGGCTCGGCTAATCGAGCGCGGGCACATTCGAAAGATCTACCGGAGTCCCGGGGCCATACCCGTGCTCCTGCAACCATCCTGCGGGCATCTCCAACACGTGGGAGACGGGCACCTCGGAGCTGAACCGGGCGCGATCGACATCGGCGGTGCCCGGCGGATCGGGACAGACGCTCTCCGCCGCTCCCACGATCTGCCCGTCAGTGATCCAGATGATGTCGAGGCAGAAGCGCATCCCCTTCATCCAGAACGTCTTGACCTCCTCGCGGTTGCCGACAAACAACATGCCTGTCCCGGGTTCCAACCCGTTCCGGTACCCGAGACCAAGCGACTGTTCTGCCGGGGTGATCGCCAGGTCAACCTCGAGTGGCGTCTCCCCGACCGTGATCGCTGCGGTCGCCCGGCCCTCGGGGAGCTCCTGACGCCAGGGGGGTACGGTAACCGGCTCCTCGGCCAACGTGGAGAACGGCGCCAGCAGGAGTGCCAGAAGCGCTACGACCATGACAGCGCAGGGGTAATGTCGTCGCATCTCGTTTCGCATCTAGGCCTCGCTGCCAAGCAAGTCGGCGAGCCGGTTCAGCATCGCCACGGATTCCGCCACACTTTCAAGCACGACGTCGGATTCGCTGATCACCTCAGGGTGAACGTCTGCCGAGCGAATCGCGACCGCCATCGTTGCAATGCCCTCTTCATCTCGTAATCGATGGAGCGCCCGGAACCCATCGACGTCAGTCACGTCGTCACCGAGGAAGATCGCGCTCCGCAGGCCCCGCGTGCGAACGAGCTGCTCCAGCGCGGTGCCCTTGGACACGACGGCGAGCGGGCGCAACTCGACCAACATCTTCCCACTCGACACCCGCAGACCACGACTGGTGGCCTCCTCCTCGATGATCGGCAACAGGGCCATCCCGACCTCGACCGGATCATCGCTATTGCGGAAATGGATCGATGCGGTCAGCCGCTTGTTCTCCCAGATCATCCCTTCCGTCGAAACAACCGACTTCAGGCGCCTCTCTGTCTCGGAGAGCGCCTCCTTGATGGCCTGCTGGGCGGCGACACCCGCCTCGTGGTCCACATGCTTGCCGCCCTCGAACCACTCCAGACCATGATTGCCAACGATCGTTAGCGTCGGGACATCGACCTTGACCTGAACGTCGGCAACCGCCCGGCCGGTGATGATACCGGCGACGTCCGCCACCTCTGAGACGCGCTGGAGGGCCTCGCGCGCGCCGGGATACGGCACCGCGTCCTGAGGCGTCGGCGCGATCTCGCTCAGCGTTCCGTCAAAGTCGGAGAAAATGCCCCGTGGCCTCCCTCGCAGGACGCTCGCACATCTCTTGGCAACATCGTCGATCCGGCTCTTCGCTTCTACGTTCAACGCTCTCGCCCCCTCGATTCGGTCAGCCGCCGTATCGGTAGATCGTGAAGTCATTCATGGATACCCAGACATCCGTGATCACGCCGTCTACCTCGATCGCCAGGTGCGCATACACCTGCCCGCGGGGAGCAGAGGGCGGCCCGAACGGATGGTTGTCGGTGCTTTGGCGGATCGTGACACCGCCCTGAGCCGTAAGCTTCAAATCGCTGGAGAAGCCCGCGCGAAAGAGCGACCGGTAGACCTCACGCATGTTGATGACCGCCGGATCCAGCGTCGGGATCGTTTCCGGCGCGTCGTTCACGGCATCGATACGGGCGGTATCGGTGGAATAGAACGCCTGGGCCGTCTCGGAGAAGAAGACTCCTTCCCAGCGGACGCCGGTGGTCAGCAAGGGGCACCCGAGCCGCAGGGTGTACAGGCGCGCGTCCGCCTGCCACCGGGTCGCCTCGTCGATCGCTCGCTCGACGCCTGGCTGCAGGGTCTCGTCAACGTGTTCGAGGTCCCCGACGCGCAGTCGGCTTGTCGCGCACGGGGCGTCGGGGTCGATGCCCAGCAACGATCCCGGCGTCGAATCCTGCGCAACGACGCCGCTCAGTGGTGCAAGCGCCAGGGCGGCCAACATCAGGATGAAAACGGCTGTCTTGAAGGGGGATGTTATCTGGAATCGCGAGCGCACGATGGGGTTCCTTACGTCGTCCGGGGGTGTCATTGGGAGGAGATTATCGCCGTTCGAGCATAGCATGCGATCCTACTTCCCAATTGCCCCACTACTTCCCTTTTGTTGATATTCTTACCAGACGCGTGGCTGCGGTCCACGGGGCGAACTTCCGCGCCACAGGCCGATATTGGCGCTGGGCTCTTGTCATATCTCAGGGAGAGATAGTCGCAGATGCAGATCTACAATTCGCAGTCACAGCAGCTGGAGCCGTTCACAAGCGAGAGCGGCAAGGTCGGCATCTATGTCTGTGGCGTGACGCCGTACGACACGACCCACCTCGGACACGCGTTCACCTTCCTCACATTCGACATCCTCGTCCGCTATTTGCGCTACAAGGGCTACGACGTCACCTATGTCCAGAACGTGACCGATATCGACGATGACATCCTGCGCAAGTCGAACGAAGTCGGCATGAACTGGATGGAGCTCGCCCAAAAGGAAACCCGGCGCTACCGCGAGGACATGCGGAATCTCAACGCGCTCGAGTTCGACCACTATGTCGCGGCCACCGAGCATATCCAGCAGGTCGTCGAGAACGTGGCTGCATTGCTCGACGCCGGCGTCGCCTATGAGGTCAATGGAAGCGTCTACTACTCCGTAGCGAAGGCGCCCGGTTTCGGCAAGCTGAGCCACCTCCCCCACGAAGAGATGCTGCCGATCGCAAATGAACGCGGGAACAAGCCGGACGATCCGAACAAGCAGGACCCGCTCGACTTCCTCCTCTGGCAGGGAGCCATCCCCGGAGAGCCGTCATGGCCAGCGCCGTGGGGAGCTGGACGCCCCGGCTGGCACATCGAGTGCACCGCCATGTCCCGGTACTACCTCGGGGACCAAATCGATATCCACGGCGGTGGCTACGATCTCATCTTCCCGCACCACGAGGCCGAGATCGCCCAGGCGGAGTCCGTCACCGGCAAGGAGCCGTTCGTCCGCTACTGGATGCACGTCGCGATGGTCGATTACCAGGGCGAGAAGATGAGCAAGTCCCTCGGGAATCTCGTGTATACCCGTGACCTGCTGGATACCCACTCCGCCGATGCAATCCGGCTCTGCCTGTT